>CALGLS010000370.1 GCA_937959375.1 uncultured Saprospiraceae bacterium | reverse complement strand
AAAAGCAAAGGGAATCTCTATGCACACACTGGCGCAACTGCGCTATATATTCACTCATTTGGTAGGCGGGTTTTGCACTCGTTTGCCCTAAAACCGATTTGTCATGAGAGCACCAATTTTGATTCTTCTATTATTTATCACAGCACATTTTCACGCACAAATTAACTTCACTGCCAATGATGTCGTTCCTCCTTACACAGGCGACTTTGGCTTTGGATCCAACATGGGATACAATCCGCCCTGGTCTGACACCGAACTCGCCAACATTGCGGCAGGCAACGAAGCAGAGGGTATCGAAGGACTCGGCGTGACCACCATGCGCCCTGCCCTACCCGAACATTTCCTTGAGCAATATGGTTATGACAACAAAGTTGACGAATTTCAACACTACACTTCCATAGGATTAAAAGATAACGTAGTCTTTATTGGTTACCCCTCTGATGATCACCGCGATCAAACTTACTACTGCGACGAAGGCCGTTCCAAACTGTTTGACAATATGTATTTACCAATCTGGGATGATGGCGAAGATGGGACTCCAGTCAATGATGAAAACCACTACGCCCTCTACCTTTACAAAATGGTCAAATTATACAAAGATCATGTAAAGTTTTGGGAAGTTTGGAACGAACCTGATTTTTCATACAAAGGTTGGTACCCACCAGGAAAAGACGGTAACTTTTGGGAAAACAATCCTGATCCTTGCGACTATGCGCTGAGAGCACCCATTTTTCATTACAATCGATTACTGCGCATTAGTTATGAAGTCATCAAGTCAATTGATCCCGAATCTTATGTAGCTATCGGAGGAATTGGCTACCCAAGTTTCCTTGACGCTGTTTTACGTAACACTGACAACCCAGAAGAAGGCCTTCCCAATGACCAATATCCACTTTATGGTGGTGCCTATTTTGATGTATTGAGCTTCCACTGTTACCCGCATGTTGATGGTAGCTTGCGAGAGTGGAACAATGACATTGATGACTTTATTTACTACAGACATTCTGATGCTGCAACGGAGGGTGTTATTCAAAAGAAAAAAGAATTAGAGGATGTTTTGTTTGATCACAATTACGATGGAAACGCCTTTCCTGAAAAACTATGGATCATTACAGAAGCGAACGTTCCGCGAAAAGGGTTTGATGACAAATGGGGATCAGAAGAAGGTCAAGTCAACTTCATGATTAAGACCATTGTAGCTTGTCAGCAAAATAACATTCTTCAGTACCATACTTACAATCTTGGTGAGAAGGATGACCTTGAAGATGCTTCGTCTGGTTTTGATCTAATGGGTCTTTACAAAAGTTTGAAGAATACGGAAGTTTACCAACAAGAAGTCAATCAATCCGGAATCGCTTATCATACTACTTCAAAGATGCTAAAAGGCTGTGTTTACGATGAAGCACAAACATTGGCCATGGCACTTCCCCAAAACACACTAGGAGCTGCTTTTTTACAAGACGATGGTCAATACATGTATGTGCTTTGGGCTAAAACCCAAACCGATCAAACGGAGGAAGCTAGCGCCGTATATAGTTTCCCCGCGAGTTTTCAACTAGAAGCAATGAAGCGATGGAATTGGGATTTTGCGATGACCAACAATGAAGTGACCATTCTACCTGAATTGATTCAATTGACTGGCTCACCTATTTTCCTTCGCTCGAAAACTGAGATTGTCACGACTTCTGTTGACGAAGCAACAACTGATTTTGAGTTTACCTGTTTTCCAAATCCATTTTCTGAAAAGTTCAATATCTCTATGTTCTCAACTAGCATCCAACAAATCATGATTCAGCTATTTGATCAGAAGGGACGAATTATTTTTCAAAAGAACCAAACAGTAACCGATGGGAAAAATTCTATTGACGTAGAGCTGGAAGAACAACTTCCTAGTGGGGTTTACTTCCTGCAGACCTCTGGGGAAGATGGGAGTTATCGGACTAAGCGGGTGGTGGCGATGTAGGGGGTAAAGTCTGAGATGGAAGACGGAAGTTTCACTCGAACGTAGTTTGCGACGACTCTTAACAACTTTTATGACATAAGACGATGTCATGAATCTAGCTAAGATCTTGTTGAGGAATTTCGAATATCCCTCAAACGAGAAGCTCTAGGATATTAGGCAAAATCAAAATTCGAAAATCAATGATTCATTATTCAAAATTTTCTTTTGCCTATGCCAACAAACTATAGCGTTTAAGTTAGAAGGAAACTTCCGTTATCCTACTTCGCCTCAATTAACTAAATAAAAAATGTAGATAGGGTTTGAGGGGTAGCAAAAGTAGTGGTCGAGTAATACCACTGCCTTGCTCCCCTTTTTTTAATTTAGAGTCAGTTCTATTTTTGTACCTAATCAAAAAAACTTAGTTTTATCTGGTATTTTTCTTTTCCGTTAATGAGGTAATCTTTACTTTGAGGCATTCTTTTTGAAACTAATCGATATATTTATAGTCCAAAGAGATGATATCAGCAATCTGATTCTGATAAAATTTATTACTAGCAATGATCGTTATAAGGTAGCCAAACGGTTACAAATACCTTTAACCACTGACAATCAGTAAGTTAAAAACCTTGTAACTAAGCAATATTCGATCATTACAAACGAAAAATTATGAGATTTTACGCAGTATTCTTACTTTTCTTTGCCGTTCCGGCATTAATGCAAGCTCAGTTTACACCATCAGAAAAGGCACTTACCATCATCGTTACTGACGGAACTGATGAAGGGAGAGACAGTGAAATACAACCTCGTATGCCAGGTGATAGTACTCAGGCGAAGGGGGTTCAATTTTTAGACCCGATTCGATCCTTGGGTATGTCAGATGCCATTCAGGCTGCTGCTTTTTTGGATCGTCCAGATTATGGTATCGCAGGATTCTTGTTAGTATTTTGCGTAAATGATTCTATTGGAAAAAAGCAGGGACTACTAGAAGTGAACGGTGAAATGTTCCGTGGTGTTTACCGATTGATTCGACAAAAGATTTCGCTTGACGAAGAAATTCCTGAAGGTATGCGTCCTTATAGATTAGGTGGTACCGTCTTTTTCTTAGGTATTTCCTAATTAAGCATTTTATCTATAGCAAGATTAACCTTGCACTTTACGACAAATTAATAATCCCGAATTCTGTTAAATCAGTGTTCGGGATTATTATTAGAAAACAGCTGCTCCTCCCCTAGCACATGCGCGAGCCTACTTCAACGCAGACTCAAAAGTTTCTAAATTTCATTTTTATAATTTCATCTCTGTCTCCAAAAGGACATGTATCCTAATCTTATCTTAGATTACTAAACCAATTCATAGTTTTTCGTTTATGTTTATACTTTAACATAAAGTTAGATAGAGAATATTTTTTCAAAACCAAAAAATCAACCACCATGGGATTATTTAATTTCTTATTTAAAAAGAACGAAGATACAGCTGCAAAAGAAGCTGAATTAGTTGAAGCATTTGTTTGTCCTAATTGCTGGGGGCATCAAAACTACGATGAGCAATTTGTTCAATACGTAGAAGATCGACAAAAAGATATTATTAATAAAGATGCTAGTGCTCAGAAAGCATTTATTGCTAAATTTGTAGAAGAACGAATTACTGGCATCAGATTAAAGAAAGAAGGAGACAAACTTTCTTGCCAAAAATGCAAAGGAGGTTATAAAATGGTTTCTTCTAATCTTTCATAAAAAAATCAAAAGAGCTGGTATCCAATAAATGTAGTTAACCTCATTAATTAACTCTAAAACGAAACCAAGATGAAACGACTTAGCCCGCTACTTCTTGCTCTCTGTTTATTTACGTCTTGTCAGCTCTTACAGAAAGCACCAACAACCGATACAACCGATACATCCGATCATCAAGATCATGGAAAAGAAGGTCCTTGTGGTTCTCAACCTTGCTCTGAACCAGGAGCAGGTGAACTCATTGATTTATACGAATCCGATATGGAGGATGATTTGATGATTGAAAAATCATTTAAGATAGTTGCGCATATTGTGCAAAATCCTAGCACCCCTAGCGATTTGGACAAAGCAACGGTTGTCGCTGCTATTAATGAATTGAACCGAAACTTCGCAGGGGCACATATCAGTTTTGATTTACAATCAAATGTTTCTAATACTAGTTCTATCCATTATCTGAGTGCTATTCGATCAGATCAACAATTTGAAAAAACAATCACTGATCCGCTCGACGTCGATAATACCATTAATCTATATTTAGTCCAGACCAATAGTTTATTGGCTGGCTATACGCCTGTTTTGGCCGAAGATTTTAAGGATTATGTGAACCTGGATCTGAATAGAATTTTCATATCTCACAAAGCTATTAAACAACCTGCAACCGTTGCTCATGAGTTTGGTCACTTCTTTAATCTTCAACACACTTTTGGCAACAGCCCACTAGAGGCAAGTACCACCGAGCGTTTAGATGGTTCCAATTGTCAACAAGCGGGTGACTTTATTTGCGACACACCTCCCGATCCTAATGGCCAACAGGATTGTTGTGATTGTTCTTATTTGGGAACTACCCAACCGACAAACGTTGAGTTTAATCCGCTTACCAACAACTTTATGTCGTACTACAAATATTGTTGTAGAACTGCTTTTACACCGGGACAATTAAGAGCTGTGAAGATGGCTGCGTTAGAATACAGAGGGTATTTGAATTAGTGGTTTTGTTAAGATTTGTAGTTATTCAACAAAGTCAAATTTCTTCCCTCACTTGTTTAAAGCCATAAAAGGGAACAAAAGCCTGCGACCGAAATAGAAATAAAATTAGATTCTAGACAAAAATCAAAGTTTAAAACAGGTGTTACTTTTGTTAAAAAATCTATCTCAGCCAACATTTCAGCAGCAAAAACAGTTAGAATGTTGTCATGAAAAAGCTAACCATTATTTTATGTATGCTGTTTCCTTTTTTGGCTAATAGCCAAAACTTAATTGCCAACGGTGATTTTGAGGAAAACAACATATGCTCAGAGTATCATTCTGCCTGTGCTCCTGAGGCTTGGTTCCGCATTCCACCTGCCGATCTAAACATCCTTTTTTATAGTCAAGAAAAACCAATCAGCGGTAAATACTCTGACCTTGTCATTATTGAAAACGTCTATCGTCCAATTGGTTTACGGATTTTCCTTTATACCAAATTACTTTGTCCGTTAAACAAAGGAGAGGAATATATTTTAAGCTTTTATACCAAACCTTTAATTGTTGAAGACTATGAAATCGGTATTCTATTCAACGATAGAGAAATGATTAGTCGTACCAATAATCCAATTGGCTTAAAACCTTCACTTGTTGTTTCAAACAAAACCGAATTACAAAAAGACTCTAGCGGTTGGCGAAAATTTGAACTGAGCTACATGGCAAATGGCGATGAAACGTTTATAACCTTAGGCAATTTCAACTCCACTGCTAACAAAAAATACACTCCTGCTGACAGAGCAAATATGAAAGGCGACATCGTTTGTTTAATTGACAATATACAACTCATCCCAAAAGATAGTAGTTCGTTTCAACTTTGCGACAACTACCAAATCAACAAGGACCTCCTCTACACTACCGACGAGCGACATACTTACAACAAAGGTGTCAACAAACCAGAGCCTGAACCGGAGCTTGATCCAATTGAAGAGACTCCTATTGCTGTAGAAAAATCCACCAAAGAGATTCGTTTTGAAATTCCTGACATCGCATTTGATTTCGATAAGGCAGTTATCAAACCCAACTATATCCTAACACTTGACTCCCTTATTGAAACTATCGTAGCATTAGACCCTAGTGAAATTTCTATTTTCGGACATACCGACAGCCGTGGAAGTGAAGAATATAACTTAATTTTATCGGAACGACGTGCGCTAGCTATTAAGGTTTTTATTCTGAAAAAGCTACCCGATTTCAATATGCAAATTAAAACGGAAGGTTTTGGTGAGTCACAACCGAGAGCTAGCAATGTTAGCCCAGAAGGTCGTGCTCGGAATCGTAGAGTGGAGATTGTGTTGCGGGTAAAAAAGGAGCTTAATTGAATTAGAATGGCCTTGGTTCGTAGGTATCTGTATTGGTTCGAATATTCCTATTTCAGTCAAAGTTACAGTTACAGTTACAGTTACAGTTGCAATGAAGTGACAGTTTAAATGGCAGTTGCAGTTTTCACTCGGTCGTAGCACTGCGTTAGTGGGCCATTCACATTCACATTCACATTCACATTCACATTCACATTCTAATTCTAATTCTAATTCTAATTCTAATTCTCCCCCCCTCTATACAAAAATCGATAAATCATCCCTTTCCCACTCGGTCCTTCATTACTGATAAATAGATCTCCATTTGAGGCAAAAGATAATCCTTCAGGTTGTTTGTGCACTTTTGAATTTAAGAACTCGATGTGTTCTATTTCCTGATTGCGATTAAAAACAGTCAAGGTTTTACCAACGGAAGAAAGTACATATGTTTTTCCAGAAATGGGATGAATAGCAACGGCAGAAGGGGCAATACTTTTAGCGCGTTTTACAAATTTCTTGAGACGTTTTTTCTTGGTGTTTTTATTGGCATGCGTTTTTACAAAATCTTCTAGTGCATCTTTTGTTATGACTAAAAAAGGTTGTGGATCAAGCATCTGAGTAAGTGGGTCGAAACTGTAGATTACTCGACAATTCTTAGGTGCATCATGGGTACGTGTATCTGGATCTGCCTTACAAGCGAGTAATAAACGTTTGCTTTTTGAATCGTAGCAAATACCTTCCACATCATTAGAAGTGGACAATCCTGTATTCATTTTTTGAATGGAAGTAAAGGTCACTGCACTTAGCACATTCACGAAACCATCACTTTTGACGACATACAATAAATCATCGTGTAAAGTGATGTCTTCATAATCACCAGGAAAACCAAACCTTTGTTGACTCACAATATCTCCTTTGACCGGATCTAAGACATATACTCGCCCAACTTCATCATTGACCGCTAGCAAACGCGCATTGGCTTCATCGTAAGCGATCCCTGAAATTTCACGGAGTTGTTTATTTAACTTAGCCTTAGTTTTAGGTTTGGTGAGTTTGTAACCGAAGGAAGGTTTATTGGAATCGTATTTTTTGGCTCCCATCTTTTGCTTCTTCCAAACAACAGTAGAGTCGTTCTGCTCCACTTCAGTTGACAGTGAATCAGTTGTTTCGTAAGAGCTTATTGCAAAGGAATCGTCTTCATCTGCCACATCAGCATGCACTTCAATCTCATCAACATTTTTTGTCGCATCACCTGAGCCTTCCTTTCCACCAGAGTCTTCGCAAGCTAAAAGAAATAAGTTTGTGAACAGACAGAAAAGAATAAACTTTATTTTACGTTGCATGCTTTCATTTTTTTTGGGGAACCTAAACAATTACGTCTGCCTGTTTCAAATCCAAAGCATTCAAAACTTCAAAAGCAGTTTCGGCCATTTTGTTTCCTTTATTATCCAACAATGGATTTACTTCTACGAATTCAAGACAAGCAACTTTCTTTGAGGCCATCAAACCATTGATAATACCAATTACTTCATGTTGATCAAACCCTTTCGGAACAGGTGTACCGGTACCATACGAAATCAAAT
>CALGLS010000369.1 GCA_937959375.1 uncultured Saprospiraceae bacterium | reverse complement strand
ACTTTGTATTTGTCAATCCAAGCAATACGATTTATATCAGAGGCAAGAAAAACAGAAAACTCTTCTTCGAAGTTAAGCGAGTCGATAACTAGCTCCTCCACTACCCCATTGATTTCAACTGATTTTTTTACAGATTTAATTCGTTCCAGATTATTAACCTCATTATTGAAAAATTCTTTCAAATCAAAAAAGACTAAATCTTTTTTCGCAGTAGTAGTTGGAACTTCAATGCAAGCTGAAAAACTTAGAAAAGCAATCAGTACAAGTAAATAAAATCGTTTGTCTAGCATAAATTTATTTTCGGATCAATGATTTACCAGTCATTACAGACGGTTGTTCCACACCTAAAAGGTCAAGAATAGTAGGAGCTACATCTGCAAGTCGACCATTTGACAATTTAATAGTTGGATCTATATTATTAGCAACAAGAAAACAAGGCACAGGGTTCGTAGTATGTGCAGTATGTGGTGTTCCATCTTCATTAATCATGAGGTCAGAGTTACCATGATCGGCAATAATAATTGCAGTATAACTGTAACGCAAAGCAATCTTCATTAGATCTTCTAGAAAAGTGTCAACGACTTCAGCTGCTCTTTTTGCAGCTTCAAAATCACCAGTATGACCAACCATGTCTGTGTTGGCATAATTTAAACAAATAAAGTCAGGTTGATTTTTTCGGATGTCATCAATGATGGTTTCAGTTAGCTCAGGAGCACTCATTTCTGGTTGAAGATCGTAGGTCGCAACTTTTGGAGAAGCAACCATTAAGCGACGTTCATTTTCAAAAGGAGCTTCGCGACCTCCTGAGAAAAAGAAAGTAACGTGCGGATACTTTTCAGTTTCTGCAATCCTAACTTGAGATTTTCCTGCTGCTTCCAAAACCTCACCCAGGGTATTTACTAAATCATCCTTTTCATATATGATATCAATATTTTCATAGGTGTTATCGTAGCGAGTCATGGTTAAAAAACGCAGTGCTAGTTTCTGCATTTTTTGCTCAGGGAAATCTTCTTGAGTAAGTGCTCGTGTAAGTTGACGAGGACGATCAGTTCTGAAGTTATAAAACAAAACAACGTCACCTTCTTTTATTTTGCCGACAGGTGTTCCATCATCATTGGTACAGACAATAGGTTGAATAAACTCATCCGTAACCTTTTCATCATAACTGGCTTTTAGTTCAGCGATTGGATCTTTAGTTTGTTTTCCAGTACCATGAACCAATAAGTCGTACGCAAGTTTTATTCGTTCCCAACGCTGATCACGATCCATTGCGAAGTAACGTCCAACAACAGAAGCAACTTTTACATTGAGATCTTTAATGTGATTTTGAATATCAGAAAGATAGTCAGCACCACCCGTTGGAGCCGTATCTCGACCATCCATAAAAGCATGAATAAATGTATTGGGCAAACCAAAGTCGTGACAAATATTGCAGATTGCTTTTAGATGATTGACGTGAGAATGAACGCCACCATCAGAAACCAAACCAAGTAGATGAATTGCTTTGTTATTTTCTTTAGCATATTGAAGTGCTTCTATAATAACAGGATTCTTTTCAAAGGTTTTTTCTTGAATTGCTTTATTGATCCGAGCCAGCTCTTGGTACACTACCCTACCAGCACCAATGTTTAAATGCCCAACTTCTGAATTCCCCATTTGACCTTCAGGTAATCCTACGTCAAGACCATAAGTAATCAATTCTGAATTTGGATATTCATCATAAAGGCTATCAACAAAAGGAGTTCTAGCCTGATCAATAGCAGAAACTTTGGGGTTTTGTCCATGCCCCCAACCATCAAGAATAACTAAAATTGCACGTTTTGAGTTCATAAGGCGAAAATACCAAATATAATTGTCAGATCGGATAGAGTGCCAAAATAGATTTTTATAAAAAAGCAAATTTCTATATCTATTAGATATTTTAAAAATAGAAGGCTAATTCTCAGATTAGATTAAAATTTAACAGAATATTAAAATGTTAACATAGCTGCGTCTATTATTTGTCAAATCGATTGTTTCGTTAAGTAATGATACTGATAATCAAAAAATAATGTATTTTTATTTAACACAATTATTAAAATACAGAAGGTAAATGTATCGTTATTTAAGTCAAGGAAACGATGTTCCTTGATTATACGTTTATTATACATTAGATTTACTATTGAAGATTATAATTTATAATCTGGAACAGAATTGAATTTCTGGCATAAGCTTGGAAGGTATCAATTCATAAAATCGATTAACATGAAAAACCTATTGTTCATTATGCTATTGACTTCATCAGTCTTTGTGTCATCAGGCCAAGGAATGAAAGAAATCACAAAAGCAATCAAAGCAGGAGATGCTAGCACACTGGCTCAGTACTTCGACGAGGATGTTGAATTGACGATATTGGACGAAGTAGATAACTTTACTAAGAGTGAAGCAAAAGCTGCAGTAAAAGAATTTTTTAATGATCACAAACCTAAGTCTTACAATCAAGTTCATGAAGGTAAGTCTAAAGGAGCAGGTGGTCAGTACATTATTGGAAACTTGAGCACTAGCTCAGGTAAATTCCGAGTCTATCTCTACATGAGGGTTGAAAATGGAAAATACTTTATCCAAGAACTCCGATTCGAAGAATAGACTGAGATAAAAAAACTTAAATAATAGTCATCCCGAATTTGCTTAATTGCAGGTTCGGGATTTCTTGTTACAACTATAGACTAACGACTAAGTAAAATTATTTTTATCAATAACTCCTTGACCAAACAATGCATAGTCATATTTGACAGGATCTTTTGGATCAAACTTTTTTAAATTTTCAGTCAACTCAACAACAGCTTTCCAATCTCGTTGTTTGCGATGCAATAAACCCAATTGCCTCCCAACACGCTCTACGTGTACATCAAGTGGCATTAGCAATTGAGAAGGTTTAATTTTTTTCCATAAACCAAAGTCTACTCCCTTCTTGTCTTTTCGTACCATCCAACGTAAAAACATATTGAGTCGTTTACAAGAAGAATTTCGGGCAGGAGTAGCTACGTGTTTCTGTGTCCGCTTAGGAGCAACAGGGAGACTAAAAAATAATTCATGAAAACCAGTTAAAGCTTGTTTCGTATTCACATCTTTAGTTGACATATGTTGTGAGAAAGCAGTCTCCAATGATTCATTGGATTGATAATAATGTTGAAGAAATTCTAAAAAGTATAAGGTATCGGTTGACTGGAAAGTACGATGTTTAAAATTAAGAAAAGCTTTGCGATCTTTTTCTTTGTGATTCAAAATGAAATCATGAGGGGCGTTATCCATGAGTTCCATTAATTCAATCGACTTGTTGATAATGGTTTTGCGTTGGCCCCAAGCCAGAGTAGCTACCCAAAAACCAGCAATTTCAATATCTTGTAATTTGCTAAAACGATGTGGAATAAGAATAGGGTCGTCTTCGATAAAGTCCTTTACATTATACTTTCGGACGCAGTCATCTAGATAGTCTTTTAACTCTTTTTGATTCATAAGTATATTTCGTGAGTGAAAACTCTATTGGAAAAAATGGTAACTAGTTGACAAATTTATTTTTAAAAGGGAAGGAGCGAATAGTAATGTAATTGCGTTATGTATTTAGCTATAGAAAATAGTAATTAATACTTATCTTAGCGCTTGGAATTATGACAGCAACACTCACATACACTTTGGTACTAGCAGCCATTTACTTTGGCCGTAAAGCAGCCCTATATATGACCCAAGAACATTAGGTTCTATATATTCTTCTGCTTTCCTACTTACCCATTTTGATTACTAGCTCTGTAGTAATTGCATTTCTGTACACGGAAGTCTAAAACAATCCTCTCCAGTAATAATTAATGCTATTATTTCAGCCTTTTATACATGTTTAATTTAACTAATCCCATACGTTGGAAGAAGTGACCTACAGATACGCGTAGTACACCTAAACCATAAATTGAGCTTCTTCTAAAATTAATCGACGAAGCTTCTTCGAAGTATTTAGTTGGGCAAGTGACCTCTCCAATGTGAAACTTAGCGTAAATTATTTGCGAAAGCATTTCATTATCAAAAACGAAATCATCCGAATTTTCATTAAAATTAATGGTGCGCAATACCTCGCCACTAAAAGCACGATAGCCTGTATGATATTCTGAAAGCTTGTAGTTTACAAGTAAGTTTTGAGTAAAGGTCAGCAGCCTGTTGGCAAAATACTTATAGATCGGCATACCTCCTTTAAGTGCGCCCTTCCCTAAAATTCTAGACCCCAGTACTACGGGATAAAGATCATCACCAATAATATTGACCATGGCAGGAATAAGCTTTGGAGTGTACTGGTAATCAGGGTGCAACATGATAATGATGTCTCCACCAAGTTCAAGCGCTTTGTTGTAGAGGGATTTTTGGTTACCGCCATAGCCCTTATTTTGCTGATGGACTATCACGTGTTGGATACCTAACCTACGTCCTACCTCAGCGGTATTGTCGCGACTAGCGTCATCGCAAAGAATGACCTCGTCAACGATATCAAAGGGAATCTCTTTATATGTTTTTTCAATGGTAAGTGCAGCATTGTAAGCTGGAAGCACCACGATGACCTTTTTTCCTTTGTACATATTAATTACTTAAAATATTCCACCCCAGTTGGGATACAACACAAAGATAAAAGATTATCATCAAGCACACTTTCTCAATCAAGTTTTTTGAGCTCGGATTGAACAAAAGCAACTAATGATTCAATATATTCTACCTTAGGATAGAAGGGAATACCTGCTATGTTATAAATTTCATTTATAGGTAGGGTGTAACCAGCTTTCATTGCATTTTCGAACTGTTCGATTGCCTTATCTGGAGAATTAAGGTATTGTTGCCAAATGGCAATAGCACCAAAGAGCGCAAAAGCATTTTGAATATAATCGAAGGGCTTTGTAAAGATATTGGAGGCTTGGTGCCAATAGTTCGTCTGAGCTTCCTCATAACCTTCAAAATCAATGATGTTTGAATGGAAACGAGCATAAATATATTGCCAGGCTTCGTCTCGTTCTGATTGGCTATGCTCAGGATGTTTGTATATCCAATGTTGAAAGCGATCAAAACTAGCGATCCACGGCAGTTGAATTAAAATATTTTCGAGTAACCACCTTTTAGCTTGCTTAGCATCTGCTTTAGAATTAAAGAAAAGTTCTCCATGTTCAAATGCGAGTAACTGCATGGTCATAGCAGATAGACTTGATAACTCAGAAGGTAGCTGACGCTGTGTGTGAATATTTAAGTTGTTGATAAGAAGTAAGTGAATCGCTTGACCACAGAGTTGTAGAAAAGTTCCTATTTGCTGAATACCGCCCGTCGAGTTTAAATATAAAAAAGGAACACCAGTTAGAGGCAAGGCTATAGTGGAACTACCAAAAGTAATCGAATCGGAAAGATCTAAATGAATGTGATTTACCTCTTTCATGGTTTGGATACAGCTGCCGAAGAAAGGGTGGATGGCATCCAAGCATTGAATTGTTTGTTGGATGAGCGTATTGGAGTCAAGCTCAAAATTGGCTGGAGTCGAATGAATCGAAACGTTTAAATCCCAAGGACGAAGCACATCTACAGCTAAGGTTTCTTTTCTCTTGTTGTACAATTCCTCTACTACTGGACAAACAATAGTTGAAATGAAATCGTGTAACTCATGACAGTTTTCAGAAGTGTAATCGTAACGAGCTGTTTCGTTGAATCGATAATTTCTGTAGTTGTCGTAACCTGAGTTTGAAGCGAGTAGCCTCCGTTGTTTGATCAAGACATCAAAAATACTATTAATTAGCTGTGCGTTTTGAATATTTAAATCAGCAATCTTTTCGTAGGTTTTTTTTCGGATTTTTCTATCAGGTGATTCTAAAAGATGTCTGACTTGCGTGAAATTATAAATCTGTTTGTTGTGAGTAAAAGTGGACGCAGCAATGATTTTTTTATACGCTCGAAGCATACTTTCAATTTCAACGTATATTTTTAGATCATCAATATGGAACGATTCGTATTCAGACTTTATGGTCCGATAGTAGGTTTCAAAAGATTGACTATCTAACTCTAGCGAGAGCGGATCGTTTAGGAATTTATCATTAAGATGATACTTGATAGTTTTAATGTGAGGAGCGATTTCACTTTTTGCGTAAGCAAAAGCATCAGCCGCACGATCATCATCGAGGTTAGAAATCATGACAATATAACGACGATTCAATTCTTCTTCAAATAACGCATCTAGCTCACTGTTGTCTAAGATCCATCGTTCTAGTTCTGTCGTAGATTTTATAGAGCGTCTAAGTAATTCGTTGTAATAAGGTTTGAGTTTAGACCATACTGTAATTTTAAATTCCTGAGGTAGGAATTCTCTTACCCTGGGGGAAGGGAGTGTGTTTGTGATCATAGTATGTGTTGGTTGTACGTTTGTTTTCTCGTCGTGTTCGTTACTTGTTATTGTAACTAAGGGGCTTTGTAAGTGATAGCGATTGAAAAATGTTTCCCGCAATTTTCAATCGCTATCACTTTATGCTAGTCTTTCTTTTCTTCAGCTACCTCTTCCGTCTCCTCTTCTTCTTTCGCTTCGTCAGCAGTGTCTAAAGTTAAAAGATTTCTATCATTTAAAAAAGTAAACCATTTGATTACTTTTTTGATGTCATTAAGGTATACTCTGTCTTTATCCCAATCAGGTAGTACGTTGTCGAAATAAGCAGTTACCTCCTCAGGTTTTGAATTAGCTGAAACTGGAGGAAATTCTTCGATCTTTTCTAACATAGAACGAAAAACTTCTTTTAGTTCTATTGTATCCTCTTCGATATCTGCATAAATACCAATCGAAGCCAATGGCGTAAATTGATGCTTACGAGCAGGAGCAAATTTTCTTTTCTTGGTATCAATATTTTCTATGATCAAGCCATTACCTCTGTTGGCTACCATCTTGAAAATACCCGGCATGGCACTTACTGCTACAAAATCTTCTATATTCATGTTCTATTAATTTTAGGTTCTTTCTCTGAAAGGACGATTTTTTATTTGATGGGCAAAATTACAAACATATTATGGGAAACTGTAAAAAATGGAACTTTAATGAGCTAGTCAGCTAAAGCATTTTAACGGCAATAGACACATAGCGTACATAGATTCTTCTTATGTAAGCTATGTGCCTATTTTTATAAAAGGAACAAAGAGAAAAATAATTTACTTTAAACGGATACAATCATCCAGTTTAATAATTAATCAATCGAGTCATCTGATCTTTTAATCGCTGTAAAGGCAAGAAATCCTTTTCCAAAACAGTAGAAAAAGGTACTGGTGTATCTAAAGATGCAGCTCTAAGAACAGGGCCATCGAGGTGCTCAAATAGATGCTCAGAAATATAAGCGGCAAGTTCACCTCCTATACCACCAAAGAGGGTGTCTTCATGAAGGATAAGTACTTTATTTGTTTTTTGAACGGTTGCTGTAATCGTGTCGTAGTCGATTGGACTCAATGTTCTTAGATCAACAATCTCAGCATCGACTCCCATCTCTTCTACAGCTTTTGATGCCCAGTGAACACCCATTCCATAAGTAAGAATAGAGAAGGCATTACCTTCGCGAGCAATGGCAGCTTTACCAATTTCAACCGTATAATAACTGTCTGGAATTTCCGCAGAAATACTACGATACATTCCTTTATGTTCAAAAAACATAACCGGATTAGGATCTTCAAATGAAGCTAAAAGTAA
>CALGLS010000368.1 GCA_937959375.1 uncultured Saprospiraceae bacterium | reverse complement strand
TTTATCTGGAGCATTTTCTTTTTTTATAACAAAACTCTTGTATTTACCTTGCGGGTTTGAACTGGTCGTGTTAAAATAATCTTCAAATTCTTTAGTCAACTTTTTGGCATTATTCGCACAAATTTCAATTGTAGAAAGTGCTGTTGCTTTATGGTGAGCTATTCTTTCAACTAAAGTCAAAGTATCTCCGTTCTCCAAAGCAATAGCTCTCCCTGCCATACTATGGCCGGCTTGTTCATAAGTCATACCAATCGCTCCATGAAATGTTGGATAGGTATCGCCATAACTTGGATAAAAGAGGTCAAATATTTCGCGTGTAAAATACAACCAAGATTCTTTGTCAAAATGCTTGACGTGATTCTTACCTATCTCCGTTTGAAAATCAGATTGCCATTTTGTGATGTGCTGGTGAAAAGGTTGCGCTGCAGGAGCGAAATAATATGGATTTTCAGGATACTGTTCGTGTACGTCTACGTGCACGTGTGGCATCCATGTGTGATAAACTTCCATTCGCTGCTGTGACTCTACCTGTGTTTGCCAAGCCCAATCTCTATTGAGGTCAAACATATAATGGTTGGTACGTCCTCTTGGCCAAGGTTCGTCGTGCTCCATGGCCGCGTGTTCTGGGTTTGGTATTTTTGTTCCAACATTCCAATTCCAATGTGTGTATCTAGAGTAACCATCTGGGTTGATACAAGGATCGATGATCACTACTGTGTTTTTTAACCACTCTGCAGATTCTTTATTGTTAGGATTCGCAAGTTCAAAAAGTGTTGAAATGGAACTTTCAGATGCTCCAGCTTCATTTCCATGCACTCCGTAGCTGATCCAGATCACTGATTTATCTTCGACACTTGATGACTTTTCTTTAGCGTCAATCATACCCGTTTTCACTAGATTATTTTTTCGGATGGCCTCAACATTTTTGATGTTATCTGGCGAAGAAATAACCGCTACCATAAGTGGACGTTTTTGATTGGTCCAACCGTATTGTTGCAATTTTACACGATCGCTATTTGCAGCAACATATTGATAATAGTCAACTAGTAAATGATGTGGAGTAAAGTGTTTACCATAATCAGTAGGCAAAAACTCGTTGGGCGATTGCAAAGTATTTTGCGCAAAGCAAAAAACAGTAATCATCAAACATGTGAGTAAAACAATTGTTTTTTTCGCGAGTACTTGAACAGAAGTGTGAAACTGAATATTCATTTTCTCTATTTAAATGGTTTGTGCTTTTACAGATTGTAATTGTGCTGTTTTAATAAACCTGTTCTGCAATTGTACGAATTGTATCCTGATCTCCCATCGTATAATAATGTAGGCAAGGAGCTCCTTTTGCTTTTAGTTCTTTAGACTGAGCGATACACCATTCTATTCCCACTTGCTTAATCGCCTCTTTATCTCCTTTGACTTTCATCACTGCTGCTACTAAATCATCTGGTAGATTAATAAAGAACAATCTTGGCAAAGAGCTAAGTTGATAAAATTTAGTCAATGGTTTTAATCCCGGAACGATCGGCACGTTTATTCCTGCAGCACGACAGGCATCTACAAAGTCAAAATATTTTTGATTATCAAAAAACATTTGTGTTACAATGTAGCTGGCACCTGCATCAATTTTTGCTTTTAAGTACTGAAGGTCGATAGCAAAGTTAGGTGCTTCGATATGTTTTTCCGGGTAACCGGCAACACCGATACAGAAGTCTGTTTTTTCACCGTTTTCAATATTACTATCGAGATATTTACCGGTGTTCATATCATGCATCTGATTAACTAGATCGACAGCGAAATTGTGTCCATCCTTTTCAGGAATGAATTTACCATCAAACTTACGTGCGTCACCACGGAGCGCTAGTACGTTTTTGATGTTCAAGAAATTCAAATCAATCAATACATTTTCGGTATCTTCTTTGGTAAAACCACCACAAATCAAATGCGGTACGGCATCAATTCCGTAGCGGTGCATGATGGACGCACAGATACCTACTGTTCCTGGACGTTTACGGATAGCAATCTTTTCGTAATAACCGCTGTCTCTTTTATTATAAATGAACTCTTCACGGTGATAAGTTACGTCAACAAACGGAGGTTTGAACTCCATTAATGGGTCAAGTGTTTTGAAAATCGCTTGCATTCCTCCTCCTTTAAGAGGTGGTAAAACTTCAAATGATATTAATGTTTTCCCCTTAGCTTTTTCAAAATAGTCAGTTACTTTCATTAATTGCGGTTAATATTTTTCTTTAATTAGGTGTATCGTATATTTGGCCGGAGTGTCGCAAAGCTACAAAAAACTTCTATTGCCATTGGTCAACTCGCTATTCAATTTGAAATGTTTACTAAAGGTATTACAAAAAAAGAAAGGTTTTTCGGTGACACCGAAAAACCTTTCTTTTTGTTACATCTATATTACAATTGGCATTTGAAGTTGCTTTAAAAGTATCTTCATTGAAGCCTTCAAATTATTTTTTCTTCTTCTTTTTCTTAAAGTCTCCTCTTTCCCAAGCTTCAAAGAATTCTTTCCAGGCGACTACGTTAAAAATGTTCATTGGTGGAGCTTGTCCTATATGATAGTAACTTTTAGCTTGTTTGCGCAGATAATAATCGGCGTGTTCACGGCCGTCTCGTGGCACCTCAGCTTGCTGACGACGAAGTGCGTCCTCTGCCAGATTCTCTAGAGCTCTTTCTGCCAAAGCATCCTTTACATCTAATGCAAGAAATTCGATTTTGAAATGCTCTTTACTTGGCCAAGGGAATACCACTGTTTCGGGAAGATTGAGGGTATCACGTGTCATGAGTTGAACGATAGAATAACGATCCTGTTCTAAGCTATCTGGAATAACAAATTCAACCGTTTTATATCCTAGCGTTGAGAATACCACTGTATCTCCTCTTTCTACTACGAAGGTAAAATAACCTTTGAGTCCTGAATAGGTACCTCGGTTTTCATCCTTCAAATAGATATTAGCGTAAGAAACTGGAAATAACTCTTCGTCAGTTCCATCTAGCACCATTCCTGTAAATTGAACTAGAGAATCCTTTTCACCTTGCGCCATCATACCGGTGCTCAGAAAAAGTGTACATATAGAAAGAAAGAAAAACCTCATCATCGTATTTAATATTTTACGTTTTGCTGAAAACAAGTACTTATGAACTTGTCTTATAAAGATAACAAGGTAACGCACAGAATTGCATATCTCGAGCGACCTTTATGTTTGCTTAACAGACTTTTAACAAAAAAAGATGTCTGAACGGACTTTTTTCCATTTTTTGAAGATCTATTTTTCAAAAGAAAAGTACCAAAGTCTTGTTAACCTAATGATACCTTTATCGACGCAATGGTTGTCCGAGAGATTTAAATTAAACATTTTCATCTCTACATTTTTCAAAAACAACTTAAACAAGTTCGTTTCATTCTCTTCAAGACAAGAAAACTGAAGTCCTTTAGCGGAAGAAAGTCAGCAAACTATTTCACTGCTATTTTCAATACTTCTTCGACTTTGTCAACATAATGGAATTTTAGTCCTCTTATAAATGAGGGGTTAATTTCCTCGATGTGCTTCTTGTTTTCTTTGCAAAGTATCACTTGTTTAATGCCAGCTCGCTTCGCTGCTAGAATTTTTTCTTTGATACCACCAACTGGCAACACTTTTCCTCTAAGGGTCGTCTCACCAGTCATTGCCAAATAAGATTTAACTGGTTTTCCTTTTAATACAGAAGCCAATGCTGTGATCATTGTGATACCAGCTGAAGGTCCATCTTTTGGAATCGCTCCTTCTGGTACGTGTATATGAATGTCATTTTTTTCAAAAACATCTGAATCAATTCCTAGTGAATCGCTATTTGCTTTTAGGTAACTCAATGCAGTTGTTGCAGACTCTTTCATTACATCTCCAAGGTTTCCAGTTAGCGTGAGTTTACCTTTTCCTTTGCTCAAACTAGCTTCTACAAAAAGGATGTCTCCACCTACACTCGTCCAAGCTAAACCAACAGCTACACCCGGTGTATCTTGCTCCATATATAATTCTCTAGAAAACTTAGATGGCCCAAGTATCGATTCTAGGTCAGTTGGTTTCACATTCACATCGTAGGCTTCTTCCATTGCAACAAACTTAGCGATTCGTCTCATTACCCCTGCCACTTGTCTGCTAAGTGAACGAACGCCAGACTCTCGAGTATAGTTTTGTATCAGTGCTTGTATGGTATCCTTTTTCAACTTCACATGTGCTGCCTTCAAACCGTGTTCTTTCAACTGAGAAGGAATAAGGTGTCGTTTCGCGATTTCAATTTTTTCTTCAGTCGAATAACCACTTACCTGAATGATTTCCATTCTATCTCGCAATGCAGGTTGAATGGTGCTCAATGAGTTAGCCGTTGCAACAAACATTACTTTCGACAGGTCATATTCAATATCCAAATAATTATCGTGGAAAGTTGTATTCTGTTCTGGATCTAAAACTTCTAACAATGCAGAAGAAGGATCTCCTCTATTGTCTTTACCAACCTTATCTATTTCATCTAAAATAAAAACTGGGTTTGATGATTTTGCTTTTTTGATAGACTGAATGATACGACCGGGCATAGCACCGATGTACGTTTTTCTATGTCCACGAACTTCCGACTCATCGTGCAATCCACCTAAGGACATGCGGATGAATTTTCGATTCAAAGCCTTACTAATTGATTTACCCAATGATGTTTTTCCAACACCAGGAGGGCCTACTAAACAAAGGATTGGAGCCTTCATATCTCCTTTCAATTTCAGTACAGCAAGGTGTTCCAAAATTCTATCTTTTACATCATCCAAGCCGTAATGATCTTTATCTAAAATTACTTTTACTTTTTTCAGATCGAAGTTATCTTCCGTGTATTCTTCCCATGGAAGGTCGAGCATCAGTTCGAGATAATTCAACAAGACAGAGTACTCTGCAACCTGTGGGTTTACCCGACTTACCTTGACCAGTTCTTTTTGAAAAGCCTCATTTACAGCTTTTGGCCATTTTTTAGTCTTCGCTCTTTCGAGCAATTTCTTTACGGTTTCCTCTTGAGGATTTTGTCCTAGTTCTTCTTGAATCGTTTTTAGTTGTTGATTCAAAAAATAATCTCTTTGTTGCTTTTCAATATCTCCTCTTACTTTATTCTCGATTTGATCCTTTAGCTCTAGGACTTGAAGTTCGTTGTCCATGAACTCCAAAACTTTACGTGCTTTTTTGTTGAGATTATTTGTTTCAAGGACGGTTTGTTTTTCCTCTACTCCCACTCCAAGGTTTGAAGCGATAAAGTTGAGTAAAAATGATTGGTGCTTGATGTTTTTCAACATCACGTTTGCTTCGGTTGGAATATTCGGAGAAAGGTCAATAATTTGTTTGGCCATGTCTTTTATAGACACCATCATTGCTTCAAACTCTAGTTTATTTTTCACTTTTTCAATATCCAGTAGTTTGATCTCTCCCATCATGAATGGGTCTTCTTTGACCATGTCAACTAATTGAAAACGTCGCTTACCGTGAAGGATGGCAGTAGCCGTTCCATCAGGCATTCTAAACAACTTTACGATCTTAGCAACAGTTCCGACTTTATACATGTCCTCAACCGTAGGATCTTCCTTTTTGCTATCTATCTGTGAAAGTACTGCAATCATGCGACCTTCATCGTAAGCTTTGTTGATTGCTTTTATAGACTTGTCTCTACCCACGGTAATCGGAGTGACCACTCCTGGGAAGAGGACCGTGTTTTTTACGGCAAGTATTGGGATTACTTTAGGAAAATCTCCGTCCTCGCTTTCCTCTTCTTCATCCTCAACAGTAAACATTGGGGAGAATTCCATTTCGTCGCTAATCCCTTTGGGTAGAAATAATTCATCAAACATACTCATATCTTTTCGCCTTCTTTTTTGATTTATGTAAACTCTAGGTTTTCGTCATTCTGTATTTGATTGGAACAAAAACAGGATGATTCTGTTCAGAAATACTTGCCAAGTTGTCAGCAAGCTTTCTTTTCTTTCTGTATTATTTAAATGGCCAAGTTCTGTGCCATTGAGTAATTCAATGGTTTTTTTGTGTTTTTTGTCATAGATGTTTAGAAAACTAGCAATAAATGGGATTTATTGCCGACAATTCGTCAGCTTATAGCAAAGTACTAAGCATAAACCATTCTTAGAATTTCTTAAACTAAAATACGCCGGAAGTGTATCTATCCCCTCCGACGTATTCCTATTTATGTTTTATACCTTTCGACTATTCTAGCTCGACACAGAACTTGAGTCTTTTAAGCCAAGTTAAAAACGCTTAAGAAGAATTTGCTTAGTTAAGCGCTTCAGTTAATTCCTTTTTATCTACTTCAGTTCCCATAGCCTCTGCAATTTCGATGGCATCATCGACCTCATCCACTTCAACTTTCAGGTTATCGATAATGAACTCCTGTCGCTCTGGTGTGTTTGAGCCCATGTAATATGCTAGAACATTTTCGATATTAGTATCGTCATGAAGTAGTACTGGCTCAAGGCGAATATCTTCTCCAATAAAATCACCAAACTCATCAGGTGAAATCTCACCTAAACCCTTAAATCGCGTGATCTCTGCTTTCCCTCTCAACTTACGGATAGCCGCTTGTTTCTCTTGTTCACTGTAACAATAGATCGTTTCTTTTTTATCACGAACACGAAATAGTGGTGTTTCTAAAATGTATAAATGTCCAGCTCTTACTACGTCTGGAAAAAATTGTAAAAAGAAAGTCAATAGTAACAATCGAATGTGCATCCCATCGACATCGGCATCTGTTGCAACTACAATTTTATTGAAGCGCAATGATTCCATTCCATCTTCAATATCCAAAGCGTGTTGAAGCAGATTAAACTCTTCGTTTTCGTAAACTACCTTTCTTGTTTTGTTGAAACAGTTTAGTGGCTTACCACGCAAACTAAAAACAGCTTGGGTTTGTACATTTCGTGCTTTGGTTATAGATCCACTTGCAGAGTCACCCTCGGTAATAAACAACATAGTTGAGTTCTTAGCCTCTTCATTCGTTTTTGTTTTTTTATCACAAAAGTGAACCCGGCAATCTCTCAATTTTTTATTATGAAGGTTTGCTTTTCTAGCACGTTGATTGGCTAATTTTTTAATTCCAGCAATATCCTTACGTTCTCTTTCTGATTGAAGAATTCTTTTTTGTAAGTCTTGCGCTACCTGTGGATTTTTGTGAAGGAAATTATCCAATTCTTTAGACAGAAAATCATTTACGAAGGTTCGCATGGTAGGGCCTTTAGGACCTACGTTGATAGACCCTAATTTCGTTTTTGTTTGAGATTCAAAAACAGGTTCTTCGACACGTACACTCACAGCTGCGATTATAGAAGCACGAATATCTTTTGCGTCATAGCTTTTGTTAAAAAAACCACGAATAGTAGATACGATAGATTCACGGAAAGCATTAAGGTGTGTACCTCCTTGCGTTGTATTTTGCCCGTTGACAAAAGAGTGATATTGCTCACCGTATTGTTGACCGTGTGTCAATGCAATTTCGATATCTTCACCAACCATGTGAATAATTGGGTAGCGCAATGCATCTGCAGCCGTCTTCTTTTTTAGCAAGTCCAATAATCCATTTCTGGAAAAAAGGGTCTTACCGTTGTAGTTAATTTTAAGTCCTGCATTTAGGTAGCAGTAATTCCAAAGTTGGTTTTCAACAAACTCAGAACGGTATCTGAAGTTCTTATGGAATATAGAACGATCTGCTTCGAAAGTGATGATGGTTCCATTCTCCTCTTTGGTTTTTGCAATATTTCTATTGGCTACTAAAACACCTCTTTCAAATTCTGCGATCTTGGTTTTCTTTTCACGAATGGCTTGCACCTTGAAGAAGTCAGACAAAGCGTTTACTGCTTTTGTACCTACCCCATTCAAACCAACAGATTTCTTAAATGCTTTGGAATCGTATTTACCACCCGTATTGATTTTGGATACACAATCCACCACCTTACCTAGTGGGATTCCTCTTCCGTAATCACGTACTTCCACTGAGCCATCAGTTATCTCGATGTCAATATGCTTTCCGTGTCCCATGACAAATTCGTCAATCGAGTTATCAATTACTTCCTTCAAAAGAATATAAATTCCATCATCTGGAGATGAGCCATCACCCAGTTTACCAATATACATTCCAGGACGTAATCGAATATGTTCTTTCCAATCGAGTGATCGGATATTTTTTTCGGTATAGTTCGTTTCTTTAGCCATTCTTAATTTTATAGATATTGTAGTGCTTCAATTTTGTTAAATTCTATGCTTAGTAAAGCTAGCGACACCAAAGATAAGGATTGTTGATAAGCTAGTATAAAAAAACAACTTACATATTAGAAATTAGATTGCCTATCTACGTTTTTTTCCTTTGACAGTTCCACAAAGTATGACTAAACAGGGGCTTTAAATAAGTAATTGACCAAAGTGATAAGGCTCACTTCGATCAAGTACAAGTCGATTGAACAACTTTTATATAAAAATGGCTGACAAGCTCCCTTCTAAACAGCTTGTCAACCTAGTGCGTCTAATCATTAACTTCGATGCACTATTTTAATATTTTTTTGGAGTTTTAGATGTAGGTAAATTTGAGTATCTACTTACTTCTTAAAATTAAACTGCGATTACAGAGTGCGTATAACCTGGTTTCAGTGTATGAATTTTATTCACTAAATCCATATTAATATCGCTGGTGGCGAAGTTAATCGAGGTACCCCGATCGTCCCAGATTTCGACTTTTAACTCACGGGCAAGATACTTTGCAAGGTCACCCATATTCATCGCAAATCGCTCGCTTCTTCCTAAGGCGATGAACAAATCGATTACTGCCATTCTGATAATTTCGTATTTGTCCACTTGCATTAACATCTTTCTCAGATTCTTTCCCCGGAAATTCTTACCGATCTCATCCATCTTTGACCTCAACTCCTCTACAGAGTACCCCAATAACTTCGCTCGATATTGCCACCAACGGTAGCTAAACTCATTCTTTTCTCCGAATTTCTTTTGATGCGATTTCTCTACTGAGTGTTGGCAAGACATCAAACCCATCACTTTAGTCAATTCAATGACCGCCATTACCTGATCTTTTGACAATAGCTCCGTGTCTCTTACTTGCTCTTCTAATGACAGGAGCCATCTCGCGTATTCTTGTTTCACCTCACTATCAGAGTGCAATGTAATCAGTCGTGCCATCTCAAGAGAGATATAATAGTCTTGAAGTTTGCTGACCTTCATTACTCTACGTGCAAAATCTTTCATTTCTATTGGTTTGCGCACATCATCGTTAAAAGCATATACATCACTTAACCATTTCATGACATTTCGAACATACTGGTAATCTGCTAACTTGAGAGCGGCGTGAAGGTTAGAAGCAGTAACTACTTTAGTTCCTTTTGGGCTTGTGAGAATATTAAGTTCCATTTTAAAACAATTTATGTTTACAAAAGATCTATTTTGATCGTTTCTATAACAAAAATAGGTACACTTACTCAGAATAGCAACTTTTTGCTAATCTTTTTAAAATAAATTGTTTTAAAA
>CALGLS010000367.1 GCA_937959375.1 uncultured Saprospiraceae bacterium | reverse complement strand
TGACTTACGATCTCCTTTGTAGTTTAGAATCACCTTTTCAATTGCTCTACGGATAGTTAGGTTGTGACGATAATTTTGATCCCACATAATGTCTCTACCAGCAAGTCCCGCTTGAGTTAAAAAGTAAACGAGCTTTTTTTGGTTGCTGTTTAGTTTATCAAATCCAGGCGTTTGGTAGCGAATCATTTTGATATCGGCGAAACTTTCAGTTTGCCATTTGAAGTTTTCAAGATCAGTTTGGTGATCTCCTTTCGTTGCCTTTGTGTTAGTGGCTCCGTCGGGTTGTCCACAACTGAAAATGAATAAGCAGCAAAGAATCCAAAGAGTATACTTCATGTTTGTAATTTTTTAAGGTTCTTTGATAAATTCCGTGGTAAAGCCCAGCGTTAAAATAAAATCAAAAAACGTAATTTAGGAACCGCAATAGCGGAAGTGACTGAATATATCTCCAAATTTAGGAAAAATCTAGAAAAGGGCCTTATTATATGCATATTATGAGCTGGCATATAAAGGTTGGATTACCAAAACAAAAAGCCCTCACTCTATTGAAAGAGCGAGGACTATAGTATTTTAACCAGACAAAGTCTGAGTTCATTTCTAATTTAAGAGCGCGTCTAAGGGGAAACTGCAATTGCAACTGCCACTAGGACTGTAACTTCTCCGTTATTTGCCACCAGAAAGTTCATCCTGCCAGCTTTTCAATTTTTCCCACTTACCGTCAGCAGCTAGTTTAGCTTGCTTTGGCCAAGTTTTAGGATCATGAATCTTGTATCTATTGCCAGCACCTTCAAGGATCGTTTTGATCTTTTTAGCTGAAGTAGCAGATAACTGCGCATAAGTTTTGATACCCTTACCATTCAATACTTGTTGAATTTTTGGTCCGATACCTTCCACTTTAGTTAGGTCATCTTTTTTTTTAGGTGCAGCTTTTTTAGCAGTAACCTTTTTAGCAGTAATCTTTTTAGTAGTCGCTTTCTTTTTAGGAGTACTTTTCTTCTTAGACTTTGGCTTGGTAATGTTTGCGCTATTCACTGTCTTAACAATAATGGCAGCTACCTTATATGGATCTGCATTTGATGCAGGACGACGATCTTCTAACCAACCTTTCCAGTTTGCTTCAACCGTTGCAATTGGAATACGGATAGAAGCTCCACGGTCAGATACACCATACTTGAATTCGTTGATAGAAGCAGTCTCGTGCTTTCCAGTCAATCTCATATCATTGTAAGCACCATATACTTTTATGTGTTCCTTAGCAACAGGGCGGAAAGCTTCACAGATTTGTTCGTAAACTTCACGAGAACCACATGTTCTCAATGTAGTGTTTGAGAAGTTTGCGTGCATACCTGAACCATTCCAATCACCAGAAACTGGCTTAGGGTGATATTCAATATAGTATCCATACTGTTCAGTCAAACGGTCTAGTAAGTATCTAGCTACCCAAATTTCATCACCAGCCTTTTTAGCTCCTTTTGCGAACAATTGGAATTCCCATTGACCAGCAGCAACTTCTTGGTTGATACCTTCAAAGTTAAGACCAGCTGAAATACAAAGGTCAGCGTGTTCTTCTACAAAAGATCTTCCCCAAGTGTTTTTACCACCAACTGAGCAGTAGTACAAACCTTGTGGGCCAGGGTAACCACCGATTGGGAAACCTAAAGGCAATTGCGTTCTTACATCCATGATAAAGTACTCTTGTTCGAAGCCGAACCAGAAGTCATTATCGTTGTCATCAATAGTTGAACGGCTATTTGATATGTGTGGAGTTCCGTCAGGATTGAGAACTTCAGTCATAACCAAAAAAGCGTCGTCACGAGCAGGGTCTGGGTAGATTGCTACTGGCTTTAGCAAGCAGTCAGAAGAATTACCTTCAGCCTGTTGTGTAGATGATCCGTCAAAGGACCACATTGGACAATCTTTTAGCTTTCCGCTAAAATTGTTTACTACTTTTGTCTTAGACCTAAGGTTTTGAGTTGGTTGGTAACCATCAAGCCATAGGTACTCTAATTTTGTTTTAGCCATTTGTTGATGAAAAATTAAGCGTTAATAAAGTGAAGTTGTTTTGAAAATGGAGTGATGATTTACACGGAATTTTAACTTCCATTTTAATTCAACTTCAATGAACAATAAGAAATTTCCGCAAAAATAAGCCGTAGAGTTTACACTAACAACTTAAGTTGTGGTGTTTAATATTTTTTATTGAAGTCAATTCAATGTCTCCGTATATAATTTTGGATAAACTGTTTTTGTCAAATTTTAATTTATAAATACATTTGAATTCCAATTTATAGACTGTTGAAATTAACAAAATAGTTTTCAACTTTTTATCAACAGTTTTGCGGCATTGTTCTAACTTTGTGTCAAACCTCTTGACCAATCTAACCTAGGTAGTTGATTTGATAATTATGAATCAGAAAAACGATAGCTTTTGCTTTTTTCTTTGTTGTCTTACGATGGTGCTACTCCTACCCTACGGAGCATATGCACAGAGCGATACGATTACTCCTGCTCTTTCTAATGAAGTAGATGAACAATTTATCGAGGACTTTATTCAAAGTGTTGATGAAGAAGGTGATTTTGACTTTGATACTGCTTTTGAATTGTATCGAGGCAAGCCACTTAATGTGAACAAGGTGACTAGAGAGGAGTTGGAAGAGATGGGATTATTGACTACCATCCAAATTAATGACTTACTGCGTCACCGGGAGCAGTTTGGTGACTTGATTGCGATTTATGAATTGCAGACTATTCCCAGTTTTGATTTAGAAACCATTCAAAGAATACAACCTTTTGTTTCGACTTACTCTGGTTTAGACGATTATCAGATTCCGATTCATAAGATGCTGATCAAGGGAGGGAATGAGCTTTATATCCGATGGGGAAAGGTTTTGGAAGAACAAAAGGGATATCGTTCACTCGAAGAAGGTGAAACAGGATCAAGATATCTCGGTGATCAGAACAAGCTGTATATGCGTTATCGCCATTTTTATCAAAACAGGTTAAGTTTTGGGATTACAGCGGAGAAAGATGCCGGTGAAGAATTTTTTAGTGGATCCAATAAAAATGGTTTTGACTTCTACTCTGCTCATCTTTACTTGAATAACTATAGCAAGTTAATTAAAGCAGTGGCTTTAGGAGATTACAAATTAAGTATGGGACAAGGATTGGTTCGCTACTCTGGTTTTGGATCAGGTAAGAGTTCTTATGTCACTTCGATAAAGCGAAATGCGAAATCAATTGATAAATATAGTTCTGTGAATGAAGCTGCCTTCATGCGTGGAGCTGCTGCGACTTTTGGCTTAGGGGAAAATATTGAATTGACCGGATTTGTATCGATTCGAAATCGGGACGCCAACATAATTGTTAACGATACCTTGGATTTTGATGATGCGAATGAATTTAGTTCACTACAAATTAGTGGCCTTCATAGAACAACAAACGAGGTAGAAGATGAAAATGCATTAAGACAAACTTCTTATGGTGGTATTCTAAAATACAAGGCAAATAAAGGTCATATTGCTTTAAACGTTTTGCATGAAAAATTTGATAAGGAATTACTAAGAAATCCACAGCCCTATAATCGTTTCTATTTTAATGGCAACCAACTTTTGAATGCAAGTCTTGATTACAATTATCGCTATCAAAATTTAAATTTTTTTGGAGAAACAGCTTGGTCAGATAATAATCGATTGGCTTCGATCAATGGCTTGTTAATTGGTTTAGATCGGCATGCGGAGGTGGCTTTGTTGCATCGTTATTTTGCTAAAGATTATCAGGCAATTGATGCGAATCCTTTTGCAGAGAAAAGAGGTGGACGAAACGAGCAGGGAATGTACATAGGTCTAAATCTAAGACCTGCCAAAAATTGGAAAATCAACACTTATGTGGACGCCTATCGTCATCCTTGGTTATTGTTTGATGCAGATGCGCCATCTAAGGGAATTGACTATTTGGTGAAGGTGACCTATTGGCAAAAAAGACGCATGGAAGCGTACATTCAATTGCGATCTGAAACGAAGCAAGTGAACAGCCGAGATACTGAAGGGAAAATAGATCCGCTGACTGATTTTCAACAGTTAAGGGTTCGGATGCATTTGGCCAATAAAGTAAGCAAGACTTTAGAATTGAGAAGTCGAGTTTACTGGGGTTTTTCTCAAAGAGGAGATACCGAAAAAGAAAAAGGATTTGCCGCTTATCAAGATGTTATTTTCAAACCATTGGGTTATCCGATTTCGTTGACAACTCGCTTTGCCATTTTTGATACAGATAGTTATGCTACTCGTTTTTATGCGTATGAGAATAACCTTTTGTACACCTTCTCCGTACCTGCTTATTACAATAAGGGAACGCGCTACTACTTGAATCTTCGCTACAAAGGAATTCGTAACATGACCATCGAAATGCGATATGCTAGAACCTATTGGGCCAATCAAGAAAC
>CALGLS010000366.1 GCA_937959375.1 uncultured Saprospiraceae bacterium | reverse complement strand
CCCAATTCTTGCCCCCATTCATTATTAATTATGTCAACATAATTATCTACCGGACCTTTCTGAACATCAGCCATTTGTTCTGCTGAAAATTTTCCAGAAATTAATTCTGACATATTCCCACGCTCATGAGTATCCGCAACAAAGTCAGTAAGCTTCTCCGAAAAAAGTGTTGTCATCAAAGCTTGTGCCGTTACGTGATTAAAGGTATTGAGGTATCCTTTTTCAGAAAGATCTTTCGGAGCAATAAAAGCTATGTCCTCCTCACTGATATTCCCAACCATATTTTCCGCAATGTCATAAAAAGCGACGTCCCCTCCTCCAAACAACTCCCCTCTTCTCCTTCCCAAACTAAAAACTCGAATCAAATCATGTCTAGCAACCACCACATATGGAGATCCTAGGCACAGTGACACACGTTTCCAAGTCGTTCCATAAGCAGCCCGTTTTATATCCAAATCACTAATTCCTTCTGTCAAAATACTAGTCACCTCTTGTCCATCTCCCTTATGTGTCAATCTCACTTGTGCTTTTCTTCTTATGATCGGTTTCGCTTCAGTATACTCAATTTCGACAACCGACTTCAACTCATCCAAGGAATTAAAATGAGTAGAAAGCAAAGGCCCTTTATTTTTCGCATAAGCTAACAAAGCTCCCTGCTCTGGCAACGAATTCTTATAAGAAAACGACTTACAAGCAAAGAAAAACGCAAGTGATAGTAGTATGAAAAACTTGGGTTTGAACATCTTTATTTTAAATTAGCAATATGACTTGATACGACTTGGAACGGTTAATCGTTACAGCCAAATTATAACAATTTTTTATTTTTCCTAGATATGCTGAATATATTGTCAAACCTTTGCGTTTACTTTACAAGTATGAAAAACTTAATTCTTCTCTTTCTTTGTTGGTCTTTGTCTGCTAATCATCTATTAGCTCAAGATTACAACATCCTGACTTTTGGTGCCGTGGCAGATAGCACTAGTATTAATACGATTGCCATTCAGTCTGCTATCGACAAAGCACACACTGCTGGAGGTGGACGAGTGATTATTCCCGAGGGTACGTTTCTTTGTGGGACCATTGTCATGAAAACAGGAGTGGAAATTCATCTGAAAAAAAATGCCGTTTTACTGGGTAGTACCAACATTGACCATTACCAAAAAATGAGTCGATGGAAAGCACTAATCATGGCGGAAGGTCAAACCAATATTGCCATTAGCGGCAAAGGAACGATTGACGGACAGGGACGAGAACTGGCACTAAATATCGACAGTCTTTTTTACATCGGACAAATCGATAGTGCGCAATATACTTTTCCTGAGATGCGGCCCAGAGAGTATCTACGTCCACAACTTATTGAATTTGTCAACTGCAACAACATCCGAGTTACAGGTGTGCGAATACAAAACGCAGCGAGTTGGGTACAAACCTATCATCGAAGTAAAAACATTCTCATTGATAGCGTTCAAGTGATCAGTGATGCCTATTGGAATAACGATGGTATTGATATTAGCGACTGCATCAACGTGCGTATTACCAACTCTTATGTCAATGTTGCGGATGATGGAATTTGCTTGAAGTCACATTCCAAATTACCTTATTTATGCGATAGCATTTACATTGACAACTGCACGGTTCGTTCTAGTGCTAGTGCGATTAAGTTTGGAACGGCATCCGCTGGTGGTTTCAAAAATGTGGTCATCAAAAACATAAAAGTATACGACACATTTCGTTCTGCCATTGCGATAGAAACCGTTGACGGTGGTATTATTGAAAACGTATTGGTGGATAGTATCGAAGCCGTGAATACTGGAAACGCCATTTTTGTTCGCCTAGGAAGACGGTACGACAGTCGACCAAATGGTACACTAAAAAATGTGGTCATCAAAAATATAAAAGCTGAGATTGCATTTGAACGTCCTGACTACGCTTATGACATTCGCGGTCCTGCGCTTCCATTTTTTCACAATATTTTCCCATCCTCCATTACTGGACTTCCTGGCAATCCTGTTGAAAACATACGCTTAGAAAATATTGAAATCATTTATCCGGGGAGAGGGAACAATGGTTTGGCGCATCTGCCTGTGAGTCGATTAGACAGGGTTCCAGAAGAGGCAAAAAAGTATCCTGAGTTTTCCATGTTTGGTGAGTTACCTGCCTGGGGGTTTTATGTCAGACACGTAGAAGGGCTAATCATGAAAAATATTAAAGTTTCAATTAAGGAAGCCGATTATCGACCTGCTTTTGTATTTGATGATGTAAAGGGATTGCGCTTAAAAGCTGTGGATATTGTTGGTGATGAGAAAAAGGAAGGGGTTGTTTTGAATGCGGTGGAGGGGTTTGTGCGTGAGGAGTGAATAAAAAGTTAGAAGACGGAAGACCGAAGACGGAAGTTTCCCGCGATCGTATACTTCGCATTATTGGGCAACTTCGGTTTTCCGTCTTCGGTCTTCAGACTCCTTCCTACTCTACGTAGGTCATGATTTATCTACGTGTCTTAAATTTAAGAAAATCTGAAATTCGGTTCAAATATGTTCATTCAAAATCTAACGATTCATTATTCAACGATTCAAAATTTTATTCACACCAAAAAGAAGAGAATATTGAATATTGAATCGTTGAATAATGAATTTTGATTTAAGAAAACATCACTACTCTACGTAAGGATCCATAAGTCCTCTAACACTATACTCCGGCTTTCGCCAAAACTGACCAGGGTTTACACTTCCTTTAAATTCATTACTGTAGATAAGTGCTGTTTTATTTGTGACCGGATCAAGGTAACTTAATTCTGCTCGGAGAGCGGTTTCAAATTCTCCAGTATATTTCGGCAGATCAAATTCCCAGTATTTTTTTGCTGGCAACTCAACGGCGTAATAACTATTCCCACACCAGCTACCCGGAAGATACTCAATATCTTTCCACTGTCCCTTTTTGTCTTTCGCTTGTAGCTTCAAATAAAGTCTGCCATCTTGAGCATCAAATTGGATCGCTTCGTTTAAATAATTTTTGATGAAGAGCTTATTGTTTTTTTCTTCTAATACTAGCTCCTCTTTTAAACTACGTCCTACTTTTTTTGGATTGGATTGAACATAAAAGTAACCTCTATTTAAATGTGTGATATTGATCATTTCTTCATTAGATGTATCATCTTCTTTTTTTTCTTGCCAAACAACATCTCCTTTTTCATTTAGGAAAGTAAGTCTTCCATCAACGATGCTTTGAATCAAACCATCTTTATAAGTTCCTGTACTAAAGTCATTCAAAATCGGAGCAACAATTACATTACCTTTCAAATCTTGAAGACCATATAATCTTGAATGATTCGGTCCTGATTCTGCATATAAATATTTTCCATCAACAATGCCTCCTTCATAAATATCTAGGTGCTCAGGTTGAACAATAAAATTAAGATTGACATCAATAATTCCCCAACCTTTCTTTGTTCTCACAATGGCATGGCCATCCACAAAACCGTTACCTTTTACCTCCTGAAATGGTTCTTTATTTAAAACATTGAAATCAGTATCCACTACATAATGACCTCGATTAGTATCTTCTATAAAAGCTCGTCCATTTGAAAAGTTACGCACAGACTTTATGCTTACATCTTTAAAAACAAGTTTCCCGCTTCTATTAATAAACCCTTCGTATGCTTTATCAGAAGACCAAGACATGTCATCAGATTCAGACAACTTACTGTTGTAAAGATTGACCTTAGCGAAACCCTCATAAAAGCCGCCTTCAATATAAGAATGATTTTCTTTAGGTCTCTCAAACAAAAGTTTTCCTTTGGAATCAATTAATCCGTCTATCGTTTTATTTTCATCAATCGGATTTTTGATCTCCACCAATGCATAGCCATCAACGAATTTATTAATCTGACTAAAGGTCCCAAAGTCAACTACAAAATTCCCCTTTCTATCAATCACTCCTACGTCAGGTCTATAACTACTTCCCTTTCTTGTCACTACAGCAAGGCCATCCGAAAATGCACCTATCTTCATTTTTTTAGCTTTCATAACAACAGAGGCAGTTTTCAAATCATACAGTCCTGACTTCTCTTGCTTAGTAGTAAAAACACAAAGATGCTCGTCTATAAATTGAATGGATTCAAACCTTTTTGGCAAGGCTCGATCTCCTTTTTTATTTATAAATAGCACCTCTCCATCAACATACACATCGACAATCCCATTTTGAAAATCACCAACAAAGTCATACTTCGCCGGAATTACAACTTCCCCTAATGAATTAATAAACCCATATTGTCCACCGATCCGGAAGGAAGCTAAGCCTTCGCTAAACTCGCCTGCTTCAAGGTAAGTAGGTTCGATAATTTTTTCGCCTTTATTATTAATGAAGCCGATTTTACCATTTTCGACTATTCGAAATAAAGCAGTTTCTTGTGCAAAAATAGAGCCTGATAAAAACAGGAATAAGATGATTAATTTAGTCGAGTTCATTGTTTTGTTTTTTTTGGTTAGCGCCAATTGGAGTAATCAGCTAATTAAATACTACACCCCTATAGATGTGCGCACTTAACAGAATGGTGGGCAGAATATTTAGTAACAATTTGTTAATAGCTGCTTATGCTTTCATTTATGTGTAGATCATAAAAAAGAGTCTTATTTTATAACATAGTTTTAACAAATATTGATTGAAAATTTAGCTAACGGTGAATTCTCTATTGTACTTTTCAAGTTATATTTAGATCAAATCCTTTAGTGAAATAAAAGCACTCGCTCGACTTCTAGTAATTCATGATTTTCATCAAACACCTTCAACAGATAAACTCCGGATGGTAAGGTTTTCATGTCTAATTCATAAATACCCCCTACCCCAACTCTAACGTTTTGATCTATTTGTTTTCCATCAATATTAAACAATTCGAATTGCTTGCAAGTTTTGCATTGGACATGCAAGATGGAACTTGTCGGATTGGGAAAAATCTGAATCGATGATTGATTCCCTAGACTTGTAGTATTGACTGTTGTCACTAAATAATCTGATTGAAACGTACAGCCTTTCGAGTCGGTAACTGTTACCGTATAAAAACCATTATCATCGACTTCAAGTGCTTCCGATGTGCTTCCCGTATTCCAAACATAAGTGTAAGGTGGTGTACCCGGTTCAATAATTTCTACTTCTAATAAATTTAGAGCTAAGTTTATAATCCCTGTAAATTCAATTTCTTTAATTGAGAAACTCAAGTTTGTTGTTTCTTCATGGCTATCATTAATCGTAACATAGTAATTCCCTACATTAAGCATATCGACAAAGGAAGTATCTGTACTGGTAAAATTCCAATTATATGTATATGGTGGTATTCCTCTAGTCACACTCAAATCAATCATTCCTAAATCAGATTCCGCACACAATGAATCTGTAAAAACACTTTCTATCGAAAGCGGATAATAAAGCCACACCTCTTCAGTTCCATAACATCCGTTGCTATCTGTTATACTAACAGAATAATAACCCGGCTCGACACCCGACAAAATTTCGGTAGTATCTCCATTACTCCAAATGATATCATATGGTGGGCTTCCCAAATTATAATCAACCACAGCTTCTACTAGCCCGAGTGTAACTTCTGGCTGCAATTCGATTCCATAAATTAAACTATAAGCTCCTGCAAAAGAAAAACTCTCCCATTCATTATAACCTAAACTATCGGTTACCGTCACCGTATAATCTCCTTGTGACAAACCATCTATCATTGACGTGGTGTCACCAGTATTCCATAAATATTGGTAAGGCGGCACACCTCCTTCAACAGCAAGGTTAACAAAACCTATTGTATCAGTATTACAATTAAAACTGTTTACTTCTCCAGTTATCTCAATTGGATTGGCTAGCAATTTATTTACAACATCAGTACACCCTTGATTATCTGTAACCGTAAGTGAATAGTAACCAACAGGTACATCAACTAAATTAGGTTCGTCCGAACCTGTGTTCCATAGGTAGACGTAGGGAGCTGTTCCGCCAACAACATTGCTCACAATGCTTCCTGTAACACCATCCGGATTTACGTTTGAAATAGAATTAAGGAAAAGTTCCCCTGGTTCAGTAATTGTAATCATCACCTCTTCAACAAAGACTGAATTATCTGACACGGTCACAAAGTATTCTCCAGCATAAAGATCAAATCGACTAGTACTTGTGCTGTTCGAGCTTAACCAATCAACATCATAAGGAGGTAAACCACCAGCTATTGACAATACAATTGTTCCATCATTCTCGCTATTACAAGTAACATCAGTATGCGTAAAAGTGATTTGCAAATCATCATAAAGCGGAAAAATAGCTATACTGGTACAACCAACTTGATCTGTAATCGTAACCTCGTATACTCCGAAAGCAAGGCTATCAATTTGCGATGTTGTATCTCCAGTATTCCATAAATATTCAAAAGGCGGATAATTTCCAATCACAGTGTCTATAGAGACCGAGCCATCTGATGACCCTGGAGTTGATTCATAAACGAAACTACTTTCAACCACTATTGCCTCTCCTGTATTCAAAATAACAGTCGCTTCATCTGTGGTACCATCTACATCTGTAAGGGTACAGGAATAACCCCCTGCATCCACACTAAATCGCAGTGGATCTGTAGTACCATCTGACCATTCAAATTGATAGTCGCCTTGCAAACCACTCATTGCACAAGCGACAAGACTAGATCCACAATCTGAATTTTTTTCGAAAACTGTGAGCATTGGATTGATGGGATTGGTAGAGTATATTCCTAAATTACCTTTTATCCATACTTTTTTATTTACCCCTTGGCTTATTGTATTCATTTTACGTGGATAATTATAACCACTACTAAAAGCACAATAAGGACCTGCGTATCGTATGAAGCCAGAGTCTGTTTTTTTAAACAATTGAATTCGACTAGAAGAAACGGTAGTCGCAGGTCCCCAACATTCATTTCCATAAACAGAAATATACGAAGCCCAAACATCACCAGACTCATCCATGGTAGTTGTAACATATCCATCTCTTATCGGACCATAGTTAGGCGAAATACTTCCTGGTTCCGGCAAAAAATAGGTTTCAATTTGATTGTTAGATCTGATGATTTTATAGTGTGCAGCTTGACAATTATACCAATCCGGGGAAAATGAAATATAGATATCATCACCTATAAAGTCAACTTGACCAATATCCCATAACCCAATGTTCCCGCTTATTGATTCCCATCCATTATTTCTAAACCTCAATAGAGTATTTCCTAAGTCAGCTCCACACCATATTTTTTCAATTAAAATAATTCCTTCTCCGTTTGCATTAATGGCTGATGCGGCTACACAAGTTGAATCAAACAGACTCTCTGGTATTGGATAAGTTGTAATAACTCCACCATCATTTTTCACTGCAGCGTAACCTTCTATCGTCCATTTATTTTCAATTAAAACTGTGTTCTCATAAAGTGAATCAATAGTAATAAAATTCGTAAATATTCCATTTTGAAACTTTGCTCCTGCTGCGCCGACTGATGGAGCGATATAACGTAGCCAAACTTCTCCCTGATCATTGGATTCTATAAACTCGAAGTCATCTGATAGTAAATCAGAATTATTTGAATTAAACATAGTCCAGTTCGAACCTGACAGATAATACACCTCTTCTATAGAATCATTTGCATTAACCCATACTCCATCTGCTTCATCAACATAAACTTTGCAATAGGGTAACCATGTTGGTAGGATGCTATTCAGATTGGTGTACGTTGTTATTGTTTCATCTTCAAAAACACTGACACCTGATATCCCTCCAAATGCATATTTATCTGTAGTGTTCGATGACATATCGTAGATTCCATTACTAACTAGACCGTCAATTAGCCATGATTCCCAAACATTATTACTATTCAATCGATAAACACCTCCGCTTATCGATCCAATAAATATAGTTCCCGATTCGTCTATATCAATACTTCCTATTGACAAACTACCTAGCAAACCTTGATCGTATTTTACAAAGTCTTGCCCATCAAATCGAAACACTCCTAGTGTTGATGCCAGCCATATGCGTCCTATTGAATCTTGGGTGGCTGCATTAAACTTTAATTGCCCAGGCAAAGTTGGATTTGGTAAAAGTGTATCCGTTTGCGGTGTTTCTATCAGTCCTGTATTTGGGTCAAAATAACTTAACCTTTCGAAGGTTGACCAAAAATTTCCGATTGAATCAATTAAGAGAATGTTTTCAAAATCAATACCTTCAATCTCTGTAGTTACACCATTGGAAACTGTTTCGTCTTTAAAATTTGCTTGATAGCAACCGCCACCACTCCCTCCACCAGCACAGGTTATATTATCTCTATGGATATAACAAAACCCTTCGTCATTGTAAGCAACAGAAGTTATAAATCCATTTAAGCTCAGAAACATACCTAATTCATATGACGGAGTACAAAACTCATACTCTAATTTAGTAGAAGCATACATATTACCTAGGTCATCAAATCCCAAACCTATGTAAAGTCCACTTTGGATCAGTTGAAAACCAAAACCATTAAAACGGAACACTCCTTCTTGTGTAGCCATCCACACATCTCCATCTGGACCTATCTCCACATCAAAAACATTATCCGTAGGAATTGGACTATTGGAAGCATTATATATTCCACAAACTGCACCCGTATTTTTATTGTAGTGCACCAAACCTTTAGTTGTTCCAACCCAGAGATCTTCTCCATTGACTTCTACATCAAGGACATTATTATAACTGTTTAAATAATATTTATTTTGAGCGGGAAGTACATTGTAAACAAAGCATACAATCAAAAAGGTAGCGATAGTCATTTTCATAACTTTATTAGTTTAGCCTTTATCATTGATAATAACAATGACAATTATATTTCAAACATAGCATAGCTCTGCTTATTTTGAAATAACACATTTATAGAAAAAATTAAAATGGAATGTTTGATCAGAGAATTGCTTATTCGTTTTGTGGAAACAAATCTACTAAAGCACGATCAAAAATATATTGTTAGGCTGAACAATACAAATATACGTAATTTTACTAAAAGTTGTTACTGGGAAGTCAAACAAAAAAATTACACAAATCAACCCCGCAAATAACACTACTTCTTCTCACCGTCTTTTAAGTCAGACTGCGCCGCAAAATAAGCCAATACCTTCTTCACTGCAGACTTTCCAATAATCGCCTCTAAGGATTCTGCACTTGCTGCTTTTACTTTTTTAACAGAACCAAAGTGTTCCAATAGTTTGTCAGAAGTTTTCTGTCCTATTCCAGGAATCGTTGTCAACTCCGTTTTTACAAAATCTTTGGAGCGCTTGTCGCGGTGGAAGTTAATGGCAAATCGGTGTGCTTCGTTTCTTGCCTGTTGAATCAACTTGAGGGATTCAGATTTTTTGTTGATGTATAATGGAATGGAATCGTTTGGAAAAAAGATCTCTTCCAACCTTTTGGCGATACCGATTATGGTTACTTGGTCAAGTATATTTAATTTTTTCAAACTAGTAACTGCAGCACTCAGTTGTCCCTTTCCTCCATCAATAATGATGAGCTGTGGAAGCTTGGTGCCTTCGTCTAACATACGCTTGTAGCGACGGTAAACGACTTCTGTCATGGAAGCAAAATCATCTGGACCAACTACGGTTTTTATATTAAAATGACGGTATTCCTTGTTAGCCGGTTTTGCATTTTTGAAGACGACACAGGAGGCCACCGGGTAGGCACCTTGTATATTCGAGTTATCAAAACATTCAATATGGAAAGGCATCTCTTTCATACTCAGGTCATCTTTCAGAGTTCGCAGTATCCGTTCAGCGGAAGTTTGTTTATTGGCTCTAGAGAGTGCCTCCTTTCGTTTTTGAAGCAAAAAGTATTTGACGTTTTTTTCAGATAATTCTAGCAGTTTTTTCTTGTCGCCTATTTTAGGAATCGTCTGTATGATCTCATCACCTGACAAGGCCACTTCGAATGGTAGAATTAATTCTGGTGCAATGCTGTTAAACTTTTCACGCAAGTAAGGAATAGTGTAGGTTAGCAAATCTACTTCATCTTCGTCTAGATTCTTTTGCATCTCCAAGGTATAGGCATTGATCAATGCGCCATTCACTACTTTCATATAATTGACGTAAGCTTCTTTTTCGTCAGAAACGATACTAAAAACATCTACGTCTTTTATGGTTACGCTCACTACGGTCGACTTGGATTGATAGTCTTCAAAAGCCGATAATTTTTCTTTTAATTGTTGTGCTTTTTCAAATTCCAGATTTTCTGCAAGTTCTTTCATCTCTGCCGTAAAGTGACTCCTCACTGCTCCAAAATTTCCACGAAGTATGTTTTTTATTTGTTGAATTTTTTTGTCGTAAGCTGCTTCCGATTCGTAAGCAACGCAGGGTCCTAGACAATTCTTGATGTGGTATTCTAGACAGACTTTAAACTTCTTTTTTTCGATATTATCTTGAGTCAAACTTAAGTTGCAAGTCCTTAGCGGAAAGAGTGTTTTAATCAGGTCGAGGATGTCGCCAACACGTTTACGTGACGTGTAGGGACCAAAATAAAAGGAGCCATCTTTGATCACTCGTCGGCTCATAAATACTCTTGGAAAAGGTTCTTTTTTAATACAAATGTAAGAGTAAGACCTTCCGTCTTTAAGCATCACATTATATCGAGGTTGTAGCTTTTTAATGAGCGTAGCCTCGAGCAAGAGTGCATCCGTTTCTGTTTCTACGATGGTGTATTCGAAACGCTCAGCGCTGCGCACCATTCTTTTTGTTTTACTGGTGCGGTCCTTTTTTTCACCGAAATAAGAGGCTATTCGGTTTTTTAGATTTTTTGCTTTACCGACATACAAGACCGTCCCCTTAGGGTCTATAAAGCGATACACCCCCGGTTGCTTTGGAAGTGTATGCATGATTTCTTTATAGTCTTTCGTTGTCATCGATGACGGTCATTTTTTTATGTAACATGTAAAACCGCAAAAGTTAAAATAATATTCATTCCACTAAAAGTGAATCGAATCATAAATCTGTACCTTATCCCAAAGGTCAGCGCACTCTTCAACAAACTTCTTATGAACAGCTTCTGCCTGATATTTATCATGCGCTTCTTTCGAATCAAATGATACTATCAATGAATAAGTATAGGAATTATCAACGACTTCTCGATCTGTACCTGCGGGTTTTCCAATATGCATTGAAGTAACAAACTCAGAGTTATCGATAAAATTATTAAGTGATGATTCAAACTTCGTACAAGCTATTTTGTCTGTTGGTTTTTTCAACCAAAACAAAACAACATGGACAAACTTTCCGTCAATCACTTTTGCATCTTTAGTCTCTACTTTTACATCTGACACTTGCGCCTTTGCCGTATCAACTTGTTTTTGAGAACAAGAAACGGCAAAACAAAAAATCAAAAGCGTAAGCCAATTTATAACTTCTTTCATAAGTTATTTTTCCTTTTTTGAAAAACGTTAACTAAACTTCAAAAGCCTAGTTAACGTCCGACTTTAAAATCCTAATCTTCAAACATTGTCCCTTGGCCACCTACCTCAAATTCAATGGTATCTCCAGGTTTCAATTTATTAGGATCTACTTCAGGTTTCACTTCACGAACATTTGTAATTCGACTTTCTTCCAACTTGTTTCCAATTGCCTTCCAACCTTTCACTTCAATAAAGTCCGCTACATCTAATTCATATTCCTCTTTCACTTTATTGATGCGCACATCGTATAAGATAGATGGTGCTTCTTCAACTGAGGCAAAAAACAATTTAGAATTCTTATGCTCAGTGAGGTAATTAAAACGTTGACCGTTTGTGGTAGTTTCTATTTCAAAACGTTTGACGACAGTCCAACCTTTTGATCCATCAAAGTAAACAGCACTTACCACTGTATCTTCTGTCAGTTTTGTTACCGAAATAACTTCTTCTGGCTTGTAGCGTTTGTTCATGTCAAAGTCAACAACTTCGTAGGAACCATCTTTGAACAAAGCGACCAACTGATCTCCATCAAATTCTCCTAGGTAGTTACCACGTTCATTGGCATTTACACGTCCATTAGCTGGATCAAACCAAGCTTTGATGTGCCCCAATGTTGATGCACCTACTTCCAGTTGTGTAACTTTTGAAACTGGATATTTAGTAATCGTATTTCCTCCTGCCCCACGACCCTTAATTGCTAGATCATCAAAATCAAATTCGAATACCTTCTTTTTGGCTTTACATCCCTGTGATAGTTTGACACTCACAATCTCAGATTCTCCATTCGGGTTCGCTGTGAAATAGTGTACTTTCGAACCTTTACCTCCTTTTGTCAATTCGTATACCTTATCTCGGGTAATTGCTTTTACGTTGAAACGCTTGGCAAATGACTTACCGGATTTACCATCTACATAAATCATATTGTACGTGGTACGCTCATCTCCTTTTTTCCAAACGGCAACGTGCAAAATATTTTTACCAATAAAGACCTTATCCGTAATTCGAACAACTTTAAAGGTTCCATCTTTACAGAAAGCAATCACGTCAGAAATGTCAGAACAATCACAAACATACTCGTCTTTTTTCAAACCTGTTCCAACAAAACCATCTTTGCGGTTGACATAAAGTTTTGCATTGATCGCCACAACCTCAACTGCTGCGATAGAATCGAAGGTTGTGATTTTGGTTCTACGTTCTTGGCCTTTTCCGTATTTATCAAGTAGGCGTTGAAAGTAAGCAATTGCAAAATCATTTAGATGCTTTAGATCGTGTTTTACTTGTTTCAAATCCGCTTCCAACTTCGCGATTAATTCATCTGCTTTGAAAGAGTTGAATTTAGAAATTCGCTTAATTCTTATCTCTGTCAAACGAACGATATCTTCTTCCGTTATATCTCGCAACAGTTTCATGCGCTTATCTCCTTTCTTCGCTTTGTCTTTTGGAGTACTTACATACTTTTTCAAACCTTTAGCAATCGCTTTGATCACCGCTTCCCAAGTTTCACATTCTTCAATGTCGCGATAGATTCGATTTTCAATAAACACTTTTTCCAAACTAGAAAAATGCCACTTCTCTTCGAGTTCTCCTTTCTTGATTTCCAACTCGCGTTTCAGTAGCGCTTTGGTATTCAAGGTACTCACTTGCAAGATTTCCTGAACCGTTAAGAAGTGCGGTTTATCATCAATAATTACACAAGCATTTGGAGAGATGGAAACCTCACAATTTGTAAATGCGTAGAGTGCATCCATTGTCACTTCAGGAGAAACCCCTGTAGCTAATTCGATTAATATCTCAACATCCTTAGCGGTGTTATCGGTCACTTTCTTAACCTTGATTTTGCCTTTATCATTCGCTTTAAGGATACTATCAATTAGGTTGGTAGTGGTTACCCCAAAAGGCAATTCGCGAATAGCCAAAAACTTTTTGTCTACCTGTTCAATCCGACCACGAACCTTTACTTTACCACCACGCTTACCACTGTTGTAGTCGCTCACATCAATCATACCACCACTAGCAAAATCAGGATAGATCTTTACTTTTTTACCTTCAAGTATTTTGATGGAAGCTTTGATTAACTCAACAAAGTTGTGTGGTAATATTTTGGTTGACAAACCAACTGCAATTCCTTCAACACCTTGTGAAAGAACCAATGGAAATTTCATTGGTAGGTTGATCGGTTCTTGCTTTCTACCATCGTATGAAAGTTGCCATTCTGTTGTTTGATTATTAAAGGCAACGTCAAGCGCAAACTTCGTCAATCGTGCTTCAATATAACGCGATGCTGCTGCGCGATCACCGGTACGTGCATCTCCCCAGTTTCCCTGTGGATCAATCAACAAATCTTTTTGTCCAAGCGCTACTAGAGCACCTCCGATTGCAGCATCACCGTGTGGGTGATACGACATGGTTTGTCCAATGATGTTTGCGACTTTATGATAACGTCCATCATCCATCACTTTCATGGCGTGGAGGATACGTCGTTGTACAGGTTTCAAACCATCTTCGATGGAAGGCACTGCTCTTTCTAGAATTACATAGGATGCATAATCGAGGAAGTAGTCTTTATACATTCCGGATAAAGTAGTGACGGCATCATCTACTTTTCCATTGCCCGGTACCTTAGGTGCTGATTTGCCGTTCTTTTTACTCATTTGCTTAAAAAATTTTTTAGTGTTTCTGAGAAGACGGTGGACCGAAAACAGAAAACGGAAGTTCACTCAAATCTGCATCTGCCGGGAGGCAGCTGCGAAATTCGATTTAGTAGAAAAACTATCGTCTTCGGTTTCAAATTGAGTCGACCGAATCGTTTCGAATTTATTATAAAACCTACCAGCGGTTAATCCTGATAGATTTGAATTTTGTGCTTGAAAATTAGCGTGTCCAAAGGTACGAAATTACCTTCAATTAATTAAACAATTTGTTTGAGATGTTGAAAAATATCCTCCCCCCGTAACTAGTAGATAAATTATTATTAGTTGCTCAGAAAGCGTTGGTATTTCACGAAAGTGGAATTTCAAAAAAATGACTTCGAACCTAGTCTTACAATTGTCATATTTCGAGAGAAACCGCTGCCTTTCATACAAAATTTCAGGATTCTCCGTTCTATAGTCAATCCGCTGTAAATCAAAGCTTTCCGCTACGCAGCAAAAGGAAGCCTTTATCCGTTCTCAAAGAGAATAATATAGCGGTGAAACGCCAAATGTAGGATTTTTAGCTATTAGCTCATTTTACAACTAACTTCTAAAGAATCGTTAAATGACTAGAATACGCTATAAAATTCGACATTTATAGGCTAAATTTAGTGGTGTATAGCTGTAACTTTCCTCAAGCCTTCACAAGGTGACAAAAAGGAGACAACAGCAAATAGCTAAAAGCAACAGCTAAAAAACAATGAGCCAATGGATATCACTTTAGAACTACAACATGACGAAGGAGATTTTATCTCCGCTTGCGTCCGGAAGGAACGCTGGGCACAAAAGAAGCTATATGAAGACCATTATAGCAAGATGATGGGTGTTTGTCTACGCTATTCCAATAACCGAGAAGATGCACTGGATATTCTCCACGAAGGTTTTATTAAGATCTTTAAAAACATGTCAAAGTACCAATCAGGTACTTCATTGACTGCTTGGATTCGTCGCATCATGGTCAACACCTCAATAGACTACTATAGAAAAAGCATTCGCCGACGAACGGAAGATTTGGAAACAGCTTATGATTTAAGCTCCAATGATGCCAACGTCATTAGCAAGTGTACAGAAAAAGAAATATTAGGTGCAGTGCAAACTTTATCGCCTGCATACCGAACAGTTTTTAATTTATACGTAATAGAAGGGTATTCTCACAGAGAGATCGCTGAACAATTACAGATCACAGAAAGTACTTCGCGATCAAACCTGGTGAAGGCAAGATTAAAATTAAAAGATTTACTTGCCGCAAAATTTATTGGATATGGAGAATAGTTACTTTGACAAGCTTTTCCGAGATAAGCTAGAGCACCTAGAGGATCTGGACAAAGCTGGAAGTTGGGAGTTATTACAGCACCGCATGGCAGCGGACCCGGATCTTAGTACCTCCGGTGAAACACCTGACCCTATCGACGAAATTATCAAAACAAAGTTGGAAGGTAATACTCCTTCATACGACCCAGGGTTCTGGGCGATGATGGAAGACAAAATTGATGCTGATGTGGATCTGAATCCACAAATGGATGATGTTGTATTTGACGGTATTGCTTACGAAAATTTGAATGATCTAGAAACGCCTTACAATCCTTCTCACTGGGAATTGATGGCTAAGCGTATTCAAGAAGAATTTTCTTTACGCCACCGTTTGTATCGATATAAAGTTGCTGAAATTAGTTTGATGCTTTTAGCAATCTTCACACTACTACAGTTTTTACCCATCGAGAAAACCTCTATTGCTAAAAATAAGAATATCGATAAAACTGAAATCCAACATGAAATTAAGCAAGCATACAGTTCAATAAAACCTGAACTTAATAGCAGTGAATCTGCAACTAAAAATAGTCAAACAATCGCAGACGACAACACTACTATTTCAAATACAGTAATTACATCTCCGGTAGGGCCTATCGTTGTCACCAGCCTTTTAGCTGAAGCTAAAACTAATGCGACAAAACCTGCGAGTAAGACAGCTCTTCCTGATTTTTCTAAGTTGAACAACATTGGCGCTAGCGCAACTCCTATTGAGAATGTATTGGCTTTAAACCAATCCGTAGTTAACAGTTCTGACACGAATAATTCTACTGGTACAACAAGTCAAGAGGATCAAGTATTAACGACTACGGAAGACAAGCATCCGTTTAGCACCACATTACTAGATATCAATTCTAGCGAAATGGATTTACTTACATTTGATGATTCAAAAAATCTTCCACGTTGCATACTATGCGAGCGAAGAAAACCTGTTTACATCAGAGTAGGAATGGTAATCGCATCGAATCTTAATTATACGATGACGCCTTTTGATGAAAAATTTGAGGAGCAATCTTACGCAACACTTTCAGCTGGTTACACTGGTGGATTTTCCGTTGGTGTTCAAAAAGGCCGTTTAGAAATTGGGACAGCTATTCATTATAGCTCCATCAAATATTCACCGAAACAAAACGTAGAGTACACTGGTAGCTTACAAAGAGGTTTGGTTGGAGAAGGTTTAAAATCTGCTCAATTGAACATTCTTAGCATCCCTCTGAACATCAACTACACCTACGCTTACGCTGGAAAATGGCAGCTATATGCTCTAGCTGGCGGTTCAGCGAACATGGCAGTTGTCAATCACTTTGATACTAAGAAATTTTCTGTAGGTTCATCAAGAGGTAGTCTTGATCCAAGAATTCCAGATCCGCATCCAGAGCCTAGCCCTAGCTACAATGGCGTCTTTGAAGGAGGCAGCTTACAGGACAATTTATATTTTACTGTAAATCTTGGTTTGGGAGCGGAGCGTTATTTGACTCCTCGTTGGAGTGTGTTTGTTCAACCTGTATATCAGCATTCTGTATTCGCGAATGGTATTGGACCTAAGAGCGATCGCTTTAATACTTTCTCTATTTTTGCTGGTGCGAAAGCTACACTGAAATAGAAAACACCTTAGAGTTTTACTACTCGAGAGTCGGGCTTGGTCTTTTAGACTGAGCCCGACTTTTTTTTATCTCTCGACTCGCGGGCTCGCTATGTCCAAGGCCATACAGGTCAGTATGACAAAGAAGTTTTTTACTTAGCATGAATTGCAAGAAAATAAGTGTTCAACTCCTCTCCTACTATTTGATGATTGGTATCCAATTCAACTAGGGTTACTAAATCTAATTCTTTCGCCCAAGCTTTCCATGCATTGCCTGGAATTACAAAATCTTTTTTTCCTAAGACGATTTGCAATGGGATCTTTTTTTCGTTTAAAAGTTGTCGAAGTGCCTTGGGATTTATTTTGAAGGCATCAATTGAATTCCAAAATAGGAAGAGACGTTTTCTTCTTTTTGGGTTGGCAAAATTTAGTTTGACAAATTGAAGCGAGTAGTCTTTTAGTAAACCAATTTTATTGAGTCCTGTAACAAGACTGATATACCAAGTCGGATTTTTCAAAATACCTTGTAATAGTTTTCGGATGCCTTTCGGCAAAAAAGTAGCTCGGCTCATGTAGCCTTCATCTAGTCCATCGGGTGCTAATAAAACTACCTCATGCAAAACATCTGAAAAACTTGGTAACATGCTCAAAATCGCTCTCCCTCCAAAACTGTGTCCCATCAAACTGAGTTGAATCTTCTTTTCTTCTTGTAAGATTACATGAATCAGTTTTTCCAAATCTGATTTAGAAAATTCAGACTCAGACCAATTACTTTCGCCATGCCCTGGCAAGTCAATGGCATAAACGGTATATAGAGATGATAGGGATTTCTCCAAATTCAAAAACACTTCTTTTCTATCACCGTACCCAGGAAAGGCGATCAACAATTTTGGCCCTGAGCCAAAACGAACATAGGGAATTTCCTTACCTTCGACTGTGATGAATGAACTTGTTGGCATAAGCAATTAATTGTCTCTTCGGAGACGGACAGATTATTTTATTTGAGGTAAAGATAAGTAAATGCTTAATTGTAGCAACATTGCGTTTCAAATGCTTGTTTTTCTTGGTAG
>CALGLS010000365.1 GCA_937959375.1 uncultured Saprospiraceae bacterium | reverse complement strand
GTTTTTGGTATCGGCTTACCCAACACACGGCTTCCATTTTCTGTAATCAACAAATCATCTTCTATACGGATGCCTCCAAAATCTTTGTACGTTTCTAACAATTCATAATTGATAAATTCAGGAAACATATCATCTTCCTTCCAACGATCAATTAATTGCGGAATAAAATAAATTCCTGGCTCAACTGTAATTACATTTCCAGCTTCTAGTTTTTTACCTAGTCGCAATGAACGCAAACCAAATTGGGTACTACGTTTTATTTTACTGTCGTAACCAACATTGTCTTCACCCAAGTCTTCCATGTCATGTACATCCAAGCCCATCATGTGGCCAAGACCATGCGGGAAAAATAAAGCATGTACGCCCTCTTCTACCAACTCTTCTGGATCACCTTTCAAAATCCCCAAAGCACTTAGTCCTTCTACAATTGTTTTTGCGGCAAGCAAATGAACATCTCTATAAGTCTTACCTGGCTTACATGCTTTGATCGCTGCCATTTGGCTATCCAAAACAATCTGATAAATTCCTTTTTGCATGTCAGTAAACTTTCCATCAACAGGGTAAGTTCGAGTGACATCACCAGCATAATGCGTCGCTGTCTCTGCACCAAAATCACCTAACAACAATCGACCACTAACCAAGGTATTGGAGTAAGAATGATTGTGCAATGTCTGTCCATTCACCGTAATGATTGGAGGGAAAGACGTTCCGGCACCACCGGCAATAGCAATACCATTTACAACACCAGCGATATGCGATTCTTTGATTCCAGGGCGAGCGGTTTGCATAGCTTTCACATGCATAGCGCGTGTAATATTCACTGCCTTTTCGATTTCTATAATTTCTTCTTCTGTTTTTATCGAACGTTGCTCAACGATCGCATCAATCAGAGGTTGTGAGATACGGTTCATCACTTCGCTCTGTGGTATACCCATCCATTTCGCCAAAGCGATCTCACGCTCAGCACGATATGGTGGCACAAAGTGTACCGTTCGGTTAACCGAAATAGCTGCATTTATGATCGTTCGGATTTCCTTATAAGGCTTCACCGCTCGTACGCCACATCGATACGCACGATCATCCATTGATGGCTGAGGCCCCGTCCAAACGATATCATCCATACTAAGGTCGTCACCAAATAGCGTTTCCTCTCCACTATCTGCATCGATCACAGCAGCTAGGTGCGCTTGGTCAAGGCCAAAATAGTATAAGAAATTGCTGTCTTGACGAAAATGATAAACATTATCTTTATAGTTCATCGGGCTGTAGTGATTACCCGGGAATAGGATTAATCCTGAACCAATTTTTGCTTTGAGTGCCTTTCGTCGGGCTTTATAAGTATCTGAGCTAAACATATTTATTATTTTGGGCGAAAATAGGTATTTTTTGTAAAAAAAGTGGGGAGTTAAGAAGGTTAGTAAGAACTTTAGAATCATGCAGGCTTAAAGAAGCTTCTTTTAATCTTCCAAATAAGTGCTTAATTCAATCTAAAACATTTACTTATGTCTGAAACATCAAATTGGAAACTCTACGCTATCGCAAGTATGATCTTATCCACCATACTTTTCTGTGGTATCCTATTTTTATACTCCATGGCTTACCAGCTAGACAACAAGGTTTGGAGCTTGGAAAAACAGTTGGAAGATGCTGGACAAGCGAGTAACATCTCGGCAAAATCGAAAGCTGAGATTCAGAATTCCCTAGATGAACTGGTTGCTAATAATGGAGACCTCTTTAGCTCCGTCCAATTGGAGTCTTCCCCCGTTAGTGATTTTGTGGTACAGGGTGAGCAGTTTAACACTGAACTATTTATTAGCTCTTCTCTTCCTTTGAATCAACAAGATGTGACCTTTAGTGTAAACGGAAAAAGCCTTCCAGTAAAAGATGGAAAAGCTAATTTGGTTGTTGCTGCTGGCAAAACAGGAACGATGAGTTATAACGTCACAGCTAAAGTAAGCAATCCTGCAACTGGTGAGCAAAAAGAACTTAGTCGCACGTTTGAATACGAAGTTGGACAGCGCGCTGTCAACGTTTTCCCTGACAAGATGAACGTCCTTTACATCGGTGTCGACAACCCGATTTCGGTCTCAGCAATGGGTGTAAATATGAATGAGTTAAAAGTTAGCTGCCAAGGATGTAACATTAAAAAAAGTGGTAGTAAAGGAAATTATAGCGCAACCGTTACTAAACCTGGCAAGGCAACCATAAGTGTTACTGGCGGTCAACTACCTCCTACTCTATTTGAATTTCGCGCTAAGCGAATTCCAGATCCAGTTGCCAGAATTAGTGGAAGAAGTGGAGGTAGTATGGGCGTTGGAGAATTTAAAGCGCAGGGAGGTGTCGTTGCTATTTTAGATAACTTTGACTTTGATGCTAAATGCAAAATTCAGGGATTCATGATAACCTATGTTCCCAAAGGAGAAGCCTCCGTCGAATCTACGAATGCTGGCGCTCGTTATAATAGCCAATCTAAATCATTGATCAATCAGGCAAAGCCAGGAGATCTTTTTTACTTTGATAATGTGAAGGCGAAATGTCCTGGAGATCCTGCGGGTCGGAAAATTAATTCTATGGTTTTTAAGATTAAATAGTTTGGAAATATGGTTATAAGACTGTGAAGTTATACGGTTTGTAAAACAGGTGAACGGGATTGGTGTGATATACACCTTTGAAAACTAAAATTCAATCTCAAATTTAATTTCGCAAGGAACGCAGTCGAGAGCATTCAAATTGACATTGACATTGACATTCCTATAGCCCTTCGTCTTAGTAATGATTCAAACAAAAAAAGGGCGAAGAAAATTCTCCGCCCTCGTAGACTACATTACATATTATTTCTCAAAGAAGTTGTTTCAAAACAACCTCTCTGTAAGAATTGGTAAATTAATTTACTAATACAAACTTATACGACTCACTTCCTTCTGCACTCGAGTTGCGAATATAGTAGGTACCTGAAGGTAAATCTGACATATCCCACTCTAGTGTATTCCAACCGCGAGTCACCTCTAAGTTAAGTGCCTTTACTTCTTGTTGCAATCCGTTAAATACTGAGATTCGAACAAATCGTTTTTGCGTATGAAACTTCACGTTCAATATTGAGTTCGCATAAGAAAGTGGATTTGGATAAATCATCCAATCGGTATCCATACCATCACAATCTGTGCTCACAATTACGATATTTGAATATTCAAATTTACCGTCAATATCTACCATCTTTAAACGGTAGTAGTTACGTGGTGCCGCTTCTTTGTCAAAATAATGATACGCTAAATCAACCCCTTCTTTTCCTTCTACTGAATATACAAAATCAAAGTTTGCACCATCCGTACTTCGCTCTAGCTCATAGTGACTGAATTCCAATTCGCTACCAGCTCTCCAATTTAGTGTTACATCACATCCACGTGAATCACCGTCAAAAGAGATCAATTCTACCGGCAATGCGGTTCGATCAAGCTGAATAAAAGCAGTACCACCTGATGGCATATCTAAGCCATTGAATTGGATGTGATTCTTTGCATTACCAATAGTAGGCGTATTGTCTGCTGTATTCTCTCCGGCATTATTACTTGCTGCAGCTCTCATCGTTGTTACATTAAATGGAAACAGGTTTGAAGCCAAAACATCAATATCCGTATCTGGGTCGAAAGTCGTTTTTCTAAACCATCTTACATGAGTAGAGTTGGGCGTACCTCCGTCTGCAGGCCAAGCAATCGCTTGCGCAATAGCGGCATCCAACATCTCCTTGTACTCATTCGGTGGATAGTAAAAACGGATATTCACTGTCGCTGGATCACCAACTGCATCCAAAAATGGAGCATCATCAACCGTTACTAATTTCCAATCACGCTTCATTACAAAAGCAGCATCGTTGGCATTCATTTCATATCGATCCGTTGAATTATCATCTACTCTAATTTCGATGTAATCAATTTCTGTTACGTTTGTTCCCATTTCTACCGCAAACAAATACTCGTCAACATCTAGTGGGTTAAAGTAGTATCTCCAACCACCGTATTCACAGTAATCGTTTGTTTGAATTCGGCCATACTGCTGAGCCATCGCTACGTGACCACCATCACTTGATGGAAATCTGTCTCCTGCCATTCCTGCAGTTGCCAATTCCGTACTATCCATATAGATATGGTCGGTCGTCTGACCTGCGTTTATTGATCCATCTAGTGTGATTGCATATTCTACCGTTGGCGATGAGCAATCAAACTGCAAACCAAAATCATAGCTTGCTGGCATCTCTTCTGTTGTTGGACTTGCCTTGAGGCTAACATCTGTAGCACCCTGACGTGGATCAACAACGACACCTGTATGATCTTCTGAATCTTCCATGTCGTTTGCATTCGCATTTACATCAACTAGCGATCCGCTATAAGCAGAAGGCATTGTCATTTGCAATTCGAAGGCAGGACCATTCACTGGATCTGCTTTATTGTAATCTTCATCTAACAATAGATTGTCAAAACGATAAGCACCATCAATATCGGAGCTAGTCACCATAGATACTTCAGTGGTTCCATTAGCATCGTAATCAATTTTCAATGTTAGTAAAGCGCCTTCAACTCCTTTTTCATTCTCGTCTTGCAAACCATCTGAGTTGCGATCACTCCATACCAAGTTACCGATACTCGCACCACGCTTATAATAACCAAAATCTGCTGTATCATCGACTGCTCCGCCAATCACAGTTACCTTATAAGTATCTGCTTGACTGTTATTATTTGCATTAGGCATTGCCCCAGTTGAGTGCCAGTAACCATTCAAGATGTGTGCTTCGTCTGTAACGTCTATTAGGTAAGTGCCGTTTGGCAAACCAGTAAACGAATAGTCTCCAGCAGCATCTGTCGTAGTTGTTGCAATCACGTTGTTGAAGGTATCCATCAATATAACTGTTACACCAGTAATTCCGGTACTTGCTTCATCCAAATCACCTTCTGCATCATTGTCTTCCCATACAGTACCGTTGATCGTACTTGCGATATTAGCTTTCACACCAAAGTCTTGAAGCAGATCACTTGCACCGGCAGTTAATGTCACAACTGCTGATTCAAAATCAACAGGAGCAGAACCATCAGGATCGTAAGAAGGCACAAGACCCGCTGACAAACTAGAGGTTACAATCGCTACTTTATAATCAGCGGCCGCAAGACCACCAAAGAAATATTGTCCGTTTTCATTTGTTTCGACTGTCGCCAAAACTTTATTATCTGCATTGTCAATCAGTGAAACGATGACACCTTCTAAGCCCGGCTCATCTGCCTGATGACTACCGTTTGCATTCATATCTAAGAATACAAAATTTCCGATGATCGCATCCGTTGAAGTATGTCCTTCTGGTATATAGCCAAAATCCTGATTAATAACATCTGCGTTATTTACAACTACTGCAGCTTCGTTAGTTGTCCCATCATCAGGATCTGCACTGTTTGTAAATCCGTTCAAAACAGTATTAACATCCGTAACCATAATGGTATAGTTCCCGTTTGATAAACCTTCGAAAGAATAATCTCCGTTTGCATCAGCCATTGTGGTTGCAAGGACTTCACCAGTACTGTTCATCAACTTAACTGTAACGTTAGCAACTGTAGGTTCACCAACATCTTTTGATCCACCTGCGTTGAGGTCCATAAAAATGTTTCCTGACACCGCATAGCTTGTTGGGTTTTGATAACCAAAATCCATTGTCAATAAGACATCACCAGGCGCTAAGACAAATGGTAGACTTCGGCTATTATTATCTTGATCTGGATCACCCGTTGGTGTAGTGGTATAAGCCGTTGGCAAAGTAGAATCATCTACTAAAATCACGTAAGCACCTGTCGGTAAATTTTCGATGATGTAGCGACCGTAGGCATCTGTTTGTACAGTCGTCACAAGGTTCGTATAAGTACCATCTAGATCGTTATCTTGATACAAGGCAACTTCTACATTAGGAATACCTTGCTCTCCTGGGTTCAAAATTCCGTCACCATTGGCATCATGCCAGATGAGGTCTCCAATTGCTCCTAGAGCACCGATTGCAGGATTATCTGTTATTGTTTTGTCAACCCAGTTGTAACCAAAGTCTGCATTCAGGTATTCGAAGTAAGAAGTAGATAAGATCGTATGTTCTGCATCTACCAATCCGTCTGGATCAAATGTTTGATTGTTCAAGCCAGTAGGTAAGGTCGTCTCATCTAGTTCTACAGTGTAGGTTCCATTCTCAATTCCCGTGAAAATATATTCACCGTTCATATCCGTATAAGTTGTCGCAACCAAAGTACCTCCTTGGTTTTTCAAATCAACTTTAACACCTGGAATACCTGGCTCACCTCTGTCTTGATCACCATCACCATCTTCATCAATCCATACTAGATCACCGATAGTTCGTAGAGGCACAAAACCAAAATCCAAACTGTTTTCAGTGGTACCGTCTACACCTGTTGTGGTGGCAGCATAAGGATAGCCGTTGAATGAAACACTAACGCCACTAGCAATAGCTCCGTCAGAATCGTTCATTGTTGGATAAGCTCCTTCACCTGTATTGATGCTTGTTAATTTATAGTTATTCAACAAGGTTTCGGTAGTTGTATTGAACTGACCATCACCTAGCGCTACGTAGTAGTCTGTAGATGGATTTAGTAATCTAATTTTACCGTTATTGAATGCGGTTAAGTTTTCGTCTTTGAAGTAGTAGTTACCATCTGCATCTGTTTTCACTTCTGCCAGTTTTGTACCATCACTTCCGTATAAAGAAACAACGATACCTCCAATACCAGGTTCCCCTGGCGTTTGAATACCATCGCCGTTTTGGTCTAACCAAACTCTATTTCCAATCATTAGTGGAGCTGGAGCACAGATCATTTCGATGTCACCTAAACCAGCAACTTTACCAAAGTCTGTAGCACCAAGATTATACGCTTGATTAATTCCACCCGTTCGGTGATTCAAGATAGACATCCCCTGAGTCAGTGACTGATCTAGTGGGTCAAAATTCGCTAAGAATATTTTATCCGTCCCAGGCCAATTGGCCAATCCTCCTAAAGAAGTTTCTACGTATGAATTATTAATCCAGTCACCGTAGTAATAAGAACCAAGTCCTTCAATACCACAAGTAGCACATGGATTAGCAGGATTATTAATTCCGCCACCAGCACAATCTGCTGAGTTTTCAATTTTCCAAGTACCATCTCCCTGTGGGCAGGTACGTAAGATATCTCCCGCTTGGCAGTGGTATTTTTCTAATGAACTATTATCAGGTATAGGGTAGCCTGTATTAAAACCTAACAAGTCACCTACAACATCTCTTGTTCCAATAATCATTGTATCTCCTTCAAATTCAATATCAGAAAGAATCATAAAAGCTCTAAGGTCTGCAATATCACCTGAGGCATAATAATCTTGAGAAAAATCACGCCATTTGTATAACTTCTCAACAGAATTTCTTTGAATATCAGCGTTCAATACTAAGGTCCAAGTTTCATTAATTGGATCAAATTCATAAACATAAATAATAGATCCTCCTTCATAAGGAGCACTAGTATTTGCCTGAAAATCAGAACAGGTAGCACCTACATATAATTTACCATCTTTCCATGCTAATCCCATTGGACGAATAGAATTAAATGGATCGCCACAAGTATGCGTTACATTTGGATCTGTATCCTGATTTAAAGGAAAAGGGAATGCTTCAATATTTGAAGCGTTAGGATTGTCTAATGGAATTTTATATAATCTTCGATCTGCCATGTTCATCGCATAAATCGTGTTTTCATCCTCTGTAATTTCAAGGTCACCAAAGGCAATTCTTCCTACAGAATACCAACTCATCGAGTCGGCTCCAACATCATTAAACCAACAATCTGTGATACCTCCAGTACTACCTGGACAAGGATCACCAGCGATATAATCATGCGGATCAACACCTGCTGTTCCTGCACCAAAAATTGTATTTAAATCTACAAGTGTTGTTGTTTCTTTGTTTCCAGAAGGATCAATTGCATAAATAGCTCCTGTTCCATCAGGTCCAAAAGCAGCGTGACGCTTCATGTAGGCAGAAGTATAGATCGCTTGTCGTGTTTGGCTATAAGCCACACCATAGGTTACTCCCACATCTTCATGCGTAGCTAGGTGACGCACGTTAGGCATCGAAAGCATATTTTCAGTAGATGGTGTCACAGGGTCTACTGTATCAATTGGAAAAGTAACAAATGCATCGCCACCTGAATTAGCTCCATCTCTTGCTCCATAATTGTAACAAGGGACAGCAATCCATGGCACTCCATCGCAGAAATCACCTGGTGCGGTAAGTCCTAAACTTGCGCAATCACCAGGACGTTTAAACTGAACTGTTGTTCGGTCTTCTGCACCATTATGTGTTACCTTTCGAATAGAACTCAATGCTGTTGGCAACACAAATTCAATACGATAGTTTTCATCTGTCATTCCAGTAAAAACGTAGTTACCATTATTGTCTGAATAAGTTGTAGCTACTACCACACCTCTATTGTTGTAGGCAGTAACGGCAACACCAAGCACTCCATTTACAGTACCTACTTCGTAAGCTCCATCGTAGTTACTGTCGTAAAAAACAGTTCCTCCGATTTCAGTAGATTGTAGATTATCACATACGTCTCCAGCAGGGTAAGCTAGAGTAGTTGGACAAGCCAATGGACGGTTGAGGTAAAATTTGTTGATACATGTTGGCTCATTAGCGAAGTAAACCGTGAGGCTGTCCGCCATACCATCAGCAGGTACACCTGTGAGTGTAAAAGATTCAGGACTGACACCAGCTGTTGCAAAAGCGACAGGTGTTTCAGTTCCTCTTTGAATCATGATATCACCATTGGGTCCATCCGCGTGGTCGACATCAATGGCCCATTCTGCTGTGTAGGTTCCTGCTCCTGCGCAGTTTTGTTGTGTTACATTTAAAATTGAAATACTACATGCTGTAGTTAATTTTGTTTTTGTTTTTGCGGTTGTTTTAGCAATTTTGGAATGGCTACAAAAGTGGTCATTCGCTTCAATATTTCGCGCCTGCGTTTGGTTTGCTCCAAAAATGAAAGCAAGTAAGGCAAGTGGCATAAGCCAACGAGAAATTATTTGTGTTTTAAAATTAAACGGTAGTTGTCTCATAAAATACATTCACTCTTTGTTTAGTACTGGGCATAAAAAATTAGCGCTATCAGCTTACGCTCATAGCAATAAATAAAATTTTCCGGGGGGATACAGTCTTAGATTTTTATTTGAAAAACAAATAGAGATCGGGGGACCGAAGGATTAGTAAAAAGACTGGTATAGTCTAGATACTTAAGATTAGTTTTTATGTCTATTTGTTTGGGTTACTCAATGGAAAAATTAGCGGATTCACTGAGCTTTTAAATTTTTCGTTAAAAACGATAAAAATGTAACGACATAAAATGTGCCAATATTAACTGATTTGTATATTTAAAAAAGAAAAAAAATAAGTCTTCATAAATCTGTAATTGCATAAAAAAAGCCTACAAAATATGGAGGATACTTTGTAGGCATTGAGTTTTTGGCAAATGAGACTTTGGAAGCCCTAGTCGAAAACATAAATCAGTACAGTCACTTCACCTATTTGAAAAAGAGTGACATTTATGACATAAATTAGTAAGGCACAAAGGTTTAGTCTTTAGGAAAACTGGTTTAATACTTTGGAGGAGTTGGAAACTTAAGTAGGTACTCAATTTCCTTACATTACTTATGGATAGCAAATTAATTTGACTACATTTTTATTGGGAAGTTCTAAAAAATAAATTCCGGCGTACAACGATTTTAGTTCAATCTGAATTTCGTTTGAGTTTACATAAGTAGTAAACATTTTTCGCCCCAGCGCATCAATCAAGGCAAGCTCACCTTGTATCAATTGGTCAGCACGTACCGTAATATGATCTTGAAATGGATTCGGATACACCTCCACTTTTTTGGCAATAGCCAGATCTTCTACAGAAACTTCTAACGTACAATTAAAAGGCAATGGCTCTAGCTCGATTACCTCACCGGGAGTAAGGTCACGTCCATCAAAAGCTGGATAGTCAGGAGCATAACGATATGCTCTGAATACTGCATTAAAAATAGGATTATCTCCTTGCACCGTTGGCTGCCCTCCTATTCCTACAGGATTTTTATAATGCCAGTGTATAACTCCATCCTGATTGACCTCTATAAATTTTCCCGTTGCTCCTTCGCAAATCAACGTATTACCATTAGGCAATCGCTGTGCTCCTGAGATAATCGACGAGTATAAATCAGTAGGAGTATCTGCAACATAAGTCCAAGATAATTCATCTGGCCCAAACGGTTCATTGGATTCAATAAAATAATGACCATCACTATCCAAGGGAAGTTCAATGACATCTACCGTAGAAAAAACGCCTTGAGGTCGATTAATGCCATTATTGTAAAATAGAACTTTGCCCTCATCAGGCAAACCCGATTTAATCCAATGTGCATCATGTTGTCCAAAGCTTTTTTGATCATCAATAGTCCCTCTTTGATAAGCCAAGGGATTTCCATAACGATACAAAATATCACCACCTTTACCAGAATTACCACCAGTATGACCAGCAGCTTCTTCTGTTGTTGTGCTGTGATCAATGATGTAAATTTCATTTAGGTGACGAGAACTCAACATAATTTCATCACGCTCCGCATTGTAATTAATCGCATTGCAATGGTTCCAATCCGCTCCAGTAGATGTAGCAACAGAACCAAGATAATTGATATCGACAAGTTCAGGATGATCTGCAACGACACCATAATTGGCTTTACTCGGATCAAAATCTTGAATCAGATGATCCCAAAAATGCCATTCCCAAACGATGTTTCCTCCATTGGTTCCAACAGGTTCGATTTCCACAATATGATCTGGCCATAGCTCATCACCTAACATACTCGGATTACGTCCTGCCGCAAGTGCTTCTTCTTGAGTTTTTAATTCCCAGGCAATTAATAAAACATTTCCATTAGGCAATAAAGCCATATCGTGATGGTGATGCACATCCATTGAAGCATATTCAAAAGTCCATATCAAATTGCCATCCCAGTCAACTCGTTCTATCGCTCCTCCAATTCCTCCTCCTGCAAAATATGAACTACTGAGACGAACTGCTCTCAATATATCTCCGTTCTCCAAAAGATAAGTTGATGAGCCTGGTCTGTTGGTGCCCGGCCAACTATGTACCAATCGTCCACAATTGTCAATCAAATAAGTTTCAGTTGCCGCACTAGGCGAAAAGAGTGTATAACCAATAAATGTCTCTGAATCATGCTCAAACAAACCCACTGTTTGCTGCGCTTGAACATACATTTGTGATACAAAGAAAACAACTAAAAGAGATGCAATATGTTTAAGCATAAGAATGGTCAATTTTATTTAGTGAAGTTGTTTAAAAACTCCAAAAATGCTTACGAAATGATATTTTCACTCAACTCTTCTGCTTTTTAATCGCCCGTAGCGCTGCTATGGACTCATAAAAGAGCATCGATTTGATTAAAAATATCTGCTTCTCAGCTTCTTTTCGAATTCTTAAACAACTTCATAGCTAAAATAGTGTACCTGCTGAATGTTTGAATAACGTTTTTCTTTGTAAAAGGTTTAGCGAGTGAAAATTTAGAGGTGCAGTAAAGTGACATTCCCATTCCCTACACTAGAGAATTATTCTAATTCACATTCTAATTCTAATTCATATTCTAACTCCTATCCCGAATCATCTCCTTCAACTCATTAATCTGAATCTTCATTTCTTCCAACCGATCCTCCACTTCTTTATTGTTATCTGATGTCATTTCGTCAACAAATACCGCATTGGCTAATGACATTCCGAAGATACCCCCTG
>CALGLS010000364.1 GCA_937959375.1 uncultured Saprospiraceae bacterium | reverse complement strand
GGCTGTTTTGCAACAGCTAGCAACTCCATATAACAAGGCTGATATTGAAGGGCTCATTCGTTCTTTACCACGAAAAGAATTGGAAGCATTTATTGACAGTAGTCGTAGCCTCTTTGAAATTTTGCATGACAGAACTTTGGTAGCAAAGATCAAAGAAATCGTTGCACACTTGATTCAAAAAATGAAGAACCGACCTAAGGTTTATAGCGCTGTTGAAATTCGCGGGATGGAGATTGGAGAAGCTATCATTACACAAGGTGATTTGCTTTTTGATGAATTAAGTAAGGAGGATCAGAAACTTATATTTCAATTGGTGATTAAAATGGAGCGTGAGATTTTGGATCGAATTTTTTCTTAGTTTTCAATCAGCTCAATTATCTTTGGAAATACAGAGAAAATTTAAGCTTAGGATTTTAATTAAGCTGGTACTTCGTCAAATACAGTGGGTTTTCTCTTTTTGCGTATTTTTAAACACTTAGTTCACTGAGGTCACTAAGCGCGTTATCGCAAAAAAACTCAGTGAACTTAGTGTTTAAAACCATATAGGCACAATAGAACACATAGACTAACGCTAAAACTATGTGTTTTATGTGCCTAGGTAGTTAAACTACGACAGAAGACCTCGCACTCATCAATGATAAAAATTACACGGATTATTGAACAACTTAATTTATGAAAATAAGAACTCAAGAAGACATCGATCACCTAGCCTTTCAAATCAAAAAAGAACTAGGACTTGATATCGAAAAATACCGCAACGAAGAAGTCGCTGAAAATTTTGTAGAGCTGTTGGTATTCCCAAAATATATTTTCTGGGGAACGATCAGACCACTGGTTATTGCTTTCTTCATTTTCTTGTTGGGTTTTGTTTTTATTGATTTGGTGAATGTGGAGTATTTAATTTATGGAATTTTGGGCTTACCCATTTTTCTAACCACAGGACTACTCTTAGGACTTTTGTTTCTAACTTGGAAAATGAGATCCGATTTATGGAGCATTGTTGAGTACAGCTTGGACATTCTAAAGTCTGCCATCTCAGATTTAAATCATATTGGTAACAAGATAACTTCGGATAATAAAAAGAACATCATGGGTCTTTTGTTTAAGGGCATCATTCACATCGTAACCATACCTATGCTTGGGAAGGTAATCTCAGATAAGGTTCCACTCGTCGGAGGCCTACTAAACGGTTTTGTCAAAAAAATACTGACGCTTATTTCTGACAAGATTCAATATGATGAAAGGTTACTAGAATCTGAGATGAACAAAAAAGATACAGAGCCTAATTATATTGAAATCCAAAGTTCGGAATTATCTGCCGTGACTGCTGGCTTAGAGAAAACACTTAATTTCACTTTTGGAGTGGCGCAACTTCCGTTGAAAATTAGTTTTGCTTTCATGGCGATTGTGATGATTTTATTTCTTTATTTTATTTGGTGAAATCTTTCAATTTATCTTCCATCAACAGGGTTAAACACCTCAGTTCCCTCTGACGCAACTAACACATAGTCAGCACCTTACAACTCCCCTTCCTTTATCTAATAATTTCTCTTCTTTCTGGGGTTACTTTTCCCAAGGTCAATACATTTATATATTGAAGCTACAGGAGTTTGAGTAGATGTTTATGTCCTCTTACGAGAACACTTCGTCGCTCACATTTTCCTGATTTTTTAGAATTCTAAAACTTTGACAAAACTTATTTAATTATGAAATCATTTTACACAACCTTACTTCTCTTATTTTTTTGCACTTTTTCATTGTTTGCACAGGACGGAACGTTAGACAGCAGCTTTGGAGACAACGGCATTAAAATCGTAGCAACACCTGGCGAAGATGCGCGTTTTTACGGTTTAGCAAAATCAGGTAACCAACTCGTCGCAGCTGGTGTTTCAGCTCCAAACGGCACCAACACCATTACAGTCGTTGGTCTAGATACAGATGGTAACATCAATACTAGTTTTGGTACAAACGGAACACTCACGATCCCTCATGGAACTGGAGCTGGACAAGCGAGTTGTATTATAGAACAAGCTGATGGAAAATTTTTAGTTGGTGGCTGGGCTCGAAATAGCAGCAAAGACGAGTACGTTGTAGCACGCATCTCAGCAGATGGTGTGTTAGATAACAGCTTTGGTGTAGATGGATTGGCAACCGGATCATTCAGCAGCTCTAGTTTTGCAGAAGATGAAATCGCAGCGATCGGACTTTTATCTGATGGAAAAATCGTTGTAACAGGACGTTCGTATGGAGGCCTCTCAGACGATGCTTTTGTAGGTTGTTTCAACCCAGACGGTTCGTTGTTTACTGATTTTGGAACAAACGGTTTTTCTATTATAGACTTTGGTACAAGTCCTCCTTCTGAGGTAGCGACAGCATTAGCAATTGATGCGAATGATAATATTTTTCTTGGTGGTACTTCATCATTAGGTTTCAACATTGAGGATCAACTCTTCGTTATGAAATTAAATAACCTAGGCACACCTGACGCATCTTTTGGTGATGCAGGGAAAGTGTTTCATGCCGTTGATCCAGATGTCATAGCAGGATTGAACGACATAGCGATTGATGCACAAGGAGGTATCGTTACTGGCGGCGGAGCGTTTAACACCTACGAATTAGACAACAACTTTTTTCTAACGCGCTTCACTTCTGCTGGCGTTTTGGATAATAACTTTGGTAACAACGGCCAGGTGATTATTCAACGAAATAGTAATGAGTCAATCTTTGATTTAGAAATTCTTTCTTCTGGTGATATCATTGCAGCTGGAAGTACTGGAGGTTTTGCCTCAGGTATGGCCATTGTTCGTTTCAGTAGTACTGGTCTTCAAGATCCAAATTTCGGAACCAACGGTTGGGCCATTACTCAAGTTGGTAGCACATTCAATGGCATCAGTGATATTGTGGTAGAATCAGGAGCGATCTATGCAGCCGGTTTTTCATATAGTGAAGACTACCAAATGACTTTAGCAAAATACATCAATGCTGGCATGGTATCAACAAATGACATTGTTGAAATTGCAACAGATGTAACTGTTTTTCCTAACCCAATTACGGATCAGTTCTCAGTAGTATTCGACTTAAAAAATACTTCTGAAATTAGTATTGATTTAGTTGATGTAAACGGTAAGCGAATTCAAAACCTATTGCCTGCGCAAAACCTGCTAGATGGTAAGCAACAATTTAGTTTTGAATTAGAGCAGGATCTTTCTGCTGGAATTTATTTTGTTGTGATTCAGTCGGAAGAAGGATTGGCTATTCGTAAAGTTGCCAAATAGAAAGATACGAAAGTACTCAGACAACAAACGGAAGTTTCTTATTAGCATATTATTTGCGATGGTAAGAAACTTCCGTTTTTTTATTTCCAAAAGGAACAAATCATCGTTCTAAATTAAAGGATTATCTTGAATAGCAGAAAGTTGTAAGTTCATTATTTAATTCCTAACGAACCGGAACAAACAAGTCTGTAAAATGCTTTGTCCGTTGATCTACTGCTCGACGTAAACCGGGCGCATGCAATCGCATTCCAAAGTGGAGTTGCACTGTAAGGCCATTTGCTTCCATTTGTATTTCATTAGATTGGATTGGTCGGTTACGGTAGTTGACCTGAATGGCAGAAACATAACGATGCGATTGATAGCCCAATGAAACCGTTAGGTCACTGATCGGAAGTAGTTGCCATTTCTTAAAATGGAATTTACTATTGTCATGCTGATACCCCGTTCGCGTATGCGCCAAACCACCTAATGCAATTCCTGAGATGAAGAAATTCTTTGCAATCACCTGCGTGTACGAATAACCGCCTTCTATTCCATTTTGTCGAAAGACATAATTCGTCAAAACGTTATCAAGCTGTTCTGCTTCAATTATATCGCTGTTACTTTTGAGACGTAGGTACTCAAAACGAAGTGCCGCGAGAAAAGAGCCATGACTTTTTAGTTGTCGCTCGGTGAGTTGCATCGAAGAGCGCAGGGAATATTTGTTTCTACAAAAAACATAAATCGGATTGAGGTACATATGCAAAAGCTGTACATCCTGCCGTTCTGCATAGAAAGCTTCTATATCACTATTTTCTAAGTTAACTTTATGAAAACCTTTCATTCGCTGTATCCCCGTATTAATCATCAAGGACTTTGGAAATAATTGCAACTGAACGCCAAAGGAGGAACTATTGCTTTTACCACTCAACAATCGGGTAGGCACACTCAAGCCTATCCCCCACTTGTCAAACTGCAGGCGAGTACCAAACACCGTTGCATTTTGCTCATAATCCAAGGAAGTTTTCTGATTGGCTTTTATTGAAATATTGCTTTGGTAATAACGCACAGAGCTAATCACCTGAAAGTCTTCAGGAAAGGTTTGAATGTAAGTACTGTCGTATGGGTTTTGACCTAACAACACAGCACTCAGCAATAAAAGCAAAGGGAGCAATGCGTTTCTCATAGTAACTAAGTATAAATCAAAAACCTTACCAACATAGGTCAATTAATTATAATGTGTTTGAGATAAGAGATTTGGAAAGGAGGTAAACGTAAATTGGGTAGGAGGATAGTATATGGTGGGGAAGTATTTTTTTATTGAAGGAAGGCCAAGAAAGATCAAGCTCAAAATTCAAACTCAAACTCAAGTTCAATTCCATCGACCGCGCTTTGTGTGAAATTGAGTTTGAACTTGATACTTGAATTTGAACTTTCATCTTCCCTCTTCCTCCAAGTACTTCCACAAAGGAGCAGCATGCATCGCCTGCGCAATTTCATTATTCATCAACAATTCCTTTATCTCTTCTTTACTAAAAAGGTGTACACTTATATCTTCCCCCGGATCGAGCTGTTGCTCTTGTAGTAATTCAAGGTTCGTCGCCAAAAAAGTATAACTCATATTGGTATGCGTGCCAGGGTTAGGCGAACAAGTCATCCATGCCTGCCAGTCTCCATTTCCATATCCCGTTTCTTCCAACATTTCTCTTTTGGCTGTAGCTAAATAATCGGTATCTGCTGCATCATGAACTCCTGCACATAGTTCATAAAACACCTTTTGCAAACCATGTCGATATTGTCGAACCATAATAAATTGCTCCTCTTTAGTCAAACCGATGACGGTTACCCAATTGGGATATTCCAAAATATAGTAATCATCAATTTGATGGCCGTTTGGTAGTTCAACTTGATCTTTTCGAACTGTTAGGTATTTGCCGTGGATTAGGTAATTTGATTTTAGTATTTTCCAGTTCATGAGGTAACCTTTTTTTATTTGTAACTGTTTTGGATTTGATTCGCTAACTGTGGTAGGTGAGAGATGTATGTTTTCTTCGATCGTATTTTATTAACCACAAAAGGGTCAAAAGAAAACAAAAGTTCAATAACGCAAAAATGCGAAAGAGCTTTTGTGAACTTTTGTTCCTTTGTGGTTCAAAATTACATTAACAAGAGTCTTCCAAATAAATCCTTACTTAGATTTTTTTCAAAACAAAAAAGGAATAAGCATACGCACCTCTTTCTTGTAATTCAAGTTTTCTTCGATCGCGTTTTGTCAACCACAAAAGGATCAAAAGAAAACAAAAGCTCCCGACCGCATTAAGACAAAAGTGAAGTACGTTAAAACTTTTGTTCCCTTTTGTTTCTTTGTGGTTCAAAATTATACTAACAAAAACCTTCTAAGTAAATTCTTTATTTGACTTTTTTTTTCAAAACAAAAAAGGAATAAGCATACGTACCTCTTTTTTATACTCCAAGTAATCCGCGCCAAATTCTTCAATAAGTTTTCGCTCTTCCAATTGGATTCCAATCAAAATATAAACAAAAGAAATAATCACAATACCTAGCATGGCCACATTTGCTTGAAGCAAAACAACACCCAACATCACCAACAAAGTAGTGGTATACAAAGGATGCCGCATCCATTTGTTCAAACCAGAAATATTTAACTGAGGAGTACTTTCCATGATGGAGTCTGACAAATACGCGATGCCTGAAAACTCTGCGAGATTATACTGCCGAATGGCCATCAAGTTGGTAAGGATACCGATGACAAGCATTAACCAACCTAGTATTTTAGTTGTAATCGTTTTCACGAAAATAGCTTCGTGATCAATTTCAAAATATAACCAAACCAATGGAATCAATAAGAGAACAGAAATGAGATTAAAGAAAACGCGATACACTCGTTTTGAGATCAGTGGTTGAAGCATTTGCTTAGTAGCATTTGCGGCGAGCAGACTATGGATGGCATAGTAAATTCCTACTCCGATAAGAAAGGTTGTTACTGTCATTTTATTTAAAACAAATCGTCAATTTTATTTTTTTGAATAGCTTGTTTTGACATAGCTCCCAAACCTTTTACAGCACCAATCAAAGCAGCAAAACGCCTATCTTGTGTATGTCCCATTTTGTAACGATAGTAAATTTGTTGGGAGATAACTGCAATTTTAAAAATACCATAGACATAATAGAAGACAATATTATCAATTGGTCGGCCACTCTTTTCTGCATACATTTGTACCAGTTCGCCACGAGATGGATTACCTGGAAGTGTCGTCGGGCTCAATGCC
>CALGLS010000363.1 GCA_937959375.1 uncultured Saprospiraceae bacterium | reverse complement strand
GTCTTAAGCTTTCTCAATCGCAATTTCATCTATTTCATTTTCCTTACGGATAATTAAGATGTAGCTTCCTTTAGGCATCTTACTCATGTCAATTGACTTTAAGTAATTCCCAGACTTCTGATTGATGTAATTGCTTTTCGCAAACTCCTTGTTTTCATTTACAGCATCAACCAATCGAATTTTTACATCACCTCGATTTGCTAAACTATACTTTACTTTTAGTAATCCCGTTTCAGGATCTGGGGAGAGGGTATTTTTTTTGCGTTGTGGATTCGAAGTAACTACTTTATTCAGCAATTGCGAAACTAGTTTTTCTTGTTTTACTTTATGAAAAATAGCAGTACCATTGGGTTGAACTTCCTTTATGCGATAAGCTAGGCTTGACACTGTCAGTTTCGAATCATCATTAATCTTGTAATCATTTTCAACTGTAGTATTTGCCACTCCTCCCCTGCTATTAACGATAGCAAAAGTCTGATAGTTTTTACCATCTCGTGATCGTTGTACTTCAAAGGTAACTTTCCCTTGATACTCATATTTCGTTTTCCAAGTAATAACCTTTTGATCACTAGTATTTGACAACTTACATTCGTAAATCTCCATTGGCTTAACTGGCTTCACCACTCGCTTTATAGGAGCTGTATGACTAACAACTGAAGTAGCACCACCAGAAGAAGTAGTTGTTGAATTCATAGCAACCATTGAACCGCTTGGAGCAGTTGTTTCTTGTTGCACAAAATCCGTATAACTTCGGTTTATATAAGTAACAGGCTCGCCATTTGAGTCCCAAACATCTAAATTCGTTGGAGGATAAAATCGGCTTTCACAGCCTACAAAATCAACCATATCTGCGTTGTCCGTTTTTATGGTTCTAACTTCAACCGTATGTTGATCAACAAATATCCATTTGAATTGATTGAAGCTACCGCTGGCTTTCGTCCAGTTCTTATCATCATTGTTTTTTCTAATAGGAGCGCCCCAACAACCTTCTCCAACATAGACCGTACCTCGTTCGTCATCGCGAATAAATCCTTCATCGCTTCCTGGTTCTCTTGATGGACTAATGGGATGCGTTACTTTCACTACGTGTGCATCCGATTCCATCGAGAGTTTCAATCCATACTTGTAAAAAAGTTTCGCCCAGTTTTTTAGCTGACTATTTCTTTCAGACTTACCTTTTGTGTGCGGACGAATTGCATAATGGTATTGTGCAAATTTCCAAAGGCAATGTTGATTTGAATTCAGGTCATTTTCAAGCCATTGCTTTTGATCGCCTCCACTTGCTATCAAAGAATTCAAGGTATAAATTCGCAACATATCTCCACCCAAAGTGAGTCCATAATAAATCTTCTCATTGGGTGTGTCAAATAGATCGTAAATTGTCTTATTGGAATATTCGTGATTACCTCTAGTTGCAATGATTGGGATCAAACGACCATCGTGTACGGTGTGTTGCCAATCATCAAACCACTCAATCCATTCTTTAGCGGTATCTCCTCCTGTCATATCTCCACCAAACATTACGCAATCTGGGTTTAGCCTTGCCACTAATTTATTGGCATTACGTCTTGCATTTCTATAATTACGTGAATCACCACCAGCCACTATGGACAATCTCTCTTGTGAATTATCAGGAGCTGTTTTGAATGAGTATTTGGAACTGGTTCCATTATTATCAACAACGAAGAAGTAGTATACCGTATTCGGTTTTAAATTCTTTAGCCGAACAAATCGATTGTCCATTCCCTTTGCTGCAACTCTTCGATCTGGTGATTGATTATTTCGGAAAGCCTTTGCATCCATTCCCCAATCAATATCATCATAGTACAGAACAGGATTTTTACCAGCAGTCTGGTCCCAAGCTACCACCATAGTTGTAGCTGGATCATTTCTCCACATACAACGCAAACGCTCAATAGAGGCATCAACTTCACAGGCCAGTAACGACAGAAAAGTAAGTAAGAAAAAGCGAGACAAGGTCGTGTGCATAATTTGGATAATGTTTCTCAAGGGCTAGTAACTAAAAGGTATGCCCTTATTTTCTTCAAAAATATAGTATTATTTTGGCAAATATGATAATTATGGCCGCTTATCTTGACTAAAGAAGCTTCAAATACCAAATTCGATTTGGCTTTTTCAATCAGAAATATCGTACTTTTGCCACCTTCTAGTAAGATTTTGATTCCAAAATTGGACTCATTAATATCTTTCTAGGCAAAAGCGTTGCCAAAGCATGGTAATTTTTAATAATATTACAAATTTTAACATATGTCAACTGATAAGCAGCTTTTTAACCTGATTTCCGATGAATTAGACCGCCAACGAAATGGTATTGAGCTAATCGCCTCTGAAAATTTTACAAGTGCTCAGGTGATTGAGGCCATGGGATCTTGTCTTACCAATAAATATGCGGAAGGCTATCCTGGTAAGCGTTACTATGGTGGCTGTGAAGTTGTAGATAAGGTGGAGCAACTCGCCATTGACCGACTCAAAGAACTATTTGGAGCTGAGTATGCCAACGTACAACCACACTCTGGCGCACAGGCCAACGCGGCTGTATTCTTAGCGGTCTTACAACCTGGAGATAAAATTTTAGGTTTTGATCTTTCTCATGGTGGTCATTTATCACATGGTTCTCCGGTCAACTTTTCTGGAAAGGTATACAAGCCTTCTTTCTATGGTGTTGAAAAAGAGACGGGTAGAATTGACATGGATAAAGTAGAAGCGATTGCGATTAAGGAACAACCTAAACTAATCGTTTGTGGTGCATCCGCTTATTCTCGTGAATGGGATTATGCGCGCTTCCGTGCCATCGCTGATAAAGTAGGTGCTTTGCTTTTAGCGGATATTGCACACCCTGCTGGTTTGATTGCAGCTGGTTTGTTAGATAATCCATTACCACATTGTCATATCGTAACTTCAACGACGCACAAAACATTACGTGGACCAAGAGGTGGTATTATCATGATGGGCAAAAACTTTAATAACCCTTGGGGCCGTACCACTAAAAAGGGTAACCCTATCAAAATGTCTGCGATCTTAAACTCTGGTGTCTTTCCTGGTATGCAAGGTGGGCCGCTAGAACATGTGATTGCTGCTAAGGCGGTTTCTTTTCATGAGTGTTTGCAACCTGCGTTTAAAGCGTACGGCAAGCAGGTGATTAAGAATGCACAAACGATGTGTGCTGCTTTTGTAGAAAAAGGTTACGAAGTTATTTCAGGAGGTACAGACAACCACTTGATGTTGATTGACCTACGGTCAAAAGGCATTACGGGTAAGCAAGCTGAGAATGCTTTGGTTCGAGCTGAAATTACGGTCAATAAAAACATGGTTCCGTTTGACACAGAAACGCCTTTTGTTACTTCAGGTATTCGAATTGGAACGGCGGCAATTACTTCACGTGGTATGGTGGAAAGTGATTGTTTGAAAATTGTAGCATGGATTGATGCGATTGTAAATGATATTGAAAATGAGGAATTGATTGCGACTACGAAGCAAGAGATTCATGATTATATGCAGCGGTTTCCGCTTTATGCGGAGGGAGTTTAGAAATTTCAGTTTCAATCAAAGTGAGAGTGGCAGTGAAGTTTCAGTCAAAGTGAGAGTGGCAGTGTTTACTCGAAGGTGATGGGAGCTCAGAAGTTAGAGTTTCAAATAAAATTTTCCTGCTATCGCATAATTGACGATCGTGGGAAAACTTTGATTGAAACTTTCACTTTTCAACTCGGCACTCCAACCTCCTTCCCAAACTCATAGGGATACAGTATATCTTTCAAAAACAAACCTTGTGGTGGTACGCTATAACTTTTTCGCAAACGCTCTTGTTTGATTAATGCGGTTTGTAGTTCTTCCAGACTTAATTTTCCTAATCCTACATTCAGACTCATCCCTACGATCAGTCGAATCATGCCTCGCAAAAAGCGATTGGCAGCTACTTCATAAATCATTTCATCTTCTTTGAAAATCCATTCTGATCGGAAGATGGAACACTCCATTGTTTTTACATCTGTATTGGATTTACAAAATGGGAAGAACTCTTTGTGTTCACTTAGCATTTTTGCAGCAGCTTGCATCTTGTCACGATCCAACTTATGAAAGAAGGGATAGAAAAAAGCCGTATTAATTGTAAATGGGTTTTTGGTTGGACCAACACGATATTCATAAGCACGATGATTGGCATCAAAACGCGCATGTGCATCTGCCTTTACTTCGCATACTTTTTGGATGGCAATATCTTTTGGTAAAATTCGATTTAATCGAAAAAGAAAATCTTCTGGCAAGCTCGCATCAAAATCGAAATGTAACATATACTGCAAGGCATGCACGCCTGCATCAGTACGACCGCAGCCTACAACAGGTACCTCTGTTCGGAGTACAGTAGTAATGGCCTCTTCTATCTTTTGTTGAACGGTCATCGCTTTGGGTTGCCGTTGCCAACCGGAATATTTGGTGCCTAGGTATGAAAGTTTTGCGAAGTATCTCATGGGGAACAAAGCTAGTAAGAAAAGACGGAAGACGGAAGTTCGAAGACGGAAGTTTCCCAGGATCGTGTTATACGTTTGGTGCGTTTGAAGGAAACTTCGGTCTTCCGTCTTTTTTCCCTAACTTACACCCACATTACCTTTCTACCAGAGGAAATCATAAAAATCTCCGGTTTCCATTACTCATAAAAAGGTAAGTATTCCACACACTTTTTCATACACCCTACTCTTTTTACACCCTTCGGATTTATTTCGGAGCAATTTTTGGAATACTTAAGCTTATATTATGAGAGATAACACAGTCGGCACAGTCAGTATATTTTCATACATCCTTGGCGTAATTATATTTGCGATTTGGATTATGCTGTTTATTATGCCTTTTTATTTGTAGGCTAATAAACGTTATTTGGCGAGTTGCTTAAAAAGAGAAAGGGTTTTGACATTGTCAAAACCCTTTCTCTTTTTAATATTTCATTACGTACTAAGCAGCTTTCAACTTACTCATCTTAGAGCGGCTAAACTTCTCTTGCGCATATGATGCCGTTACTTCAAAAGCTTTCACATCTTTCTCAGAAGGTAATTCATACATTGCATCAGTTAAGATCGCTTCGCAGATAGAACGCAGGCCTCTGGCCCCTAACTCAAACTCAAGTGCTTTAGTTGCAATGAAATCAAGTGCTTCGTCTGTGAATGTCAATTTGATATTTTCTAATTCAAAAAGACGCTCGTATTGTTTGACTAGCGAATTCTTTGGTTGGGTAAGGATTAGTTTTAGTGTATCCAAATCCAATGGTTCCAAGTAAGTCAAAACGGGTAGACGTCCAATCAATTCAGGAATCAAACCGAAGCGTTTCAAATCTTGTTGGTTGATGTACTGTAGTAAATTATCGCGATCAATTTTTTCTTTCTCTTGTGAGTTGTAACCAATCACTTGTGTGTTGACACGACGAGCAATTAATTTTTCTACTCCATCAAATGCACCACCGCAAATGAAAAGAATATTTGAGGTATTTACTTTCACCATTTTTTGTTCTGGGTGCTTACGACCACCTTGTGGCGGAACGTTTACATCGGTACCTTCCAACATTTTCAACATCGCTTGTTGTACACCTTCACCTGATACATCACGTGTGATCGATGGGTTATCAGACTTTCTCGCAATTTTATCAATCTCATCAATGTAGACAATACCTTTTTCAGCAGCAGCTACATTATAATCACAAACTTGAAGTAGACGACTTAGAATACTTTCAACGTCTTCACCTACGTAACCTGCTTCTGTAAAAACAGTTGCATCAACAATTGAGAAAGGAACATTTAGAAACTTAGCGATTGTTTTTGCCAATAAAGTTTTTCCAGTTCCAGTACGTCCTACAAACAGGATGTTAGATTTTTCGATTTCTACATCATCTTTTTTCTGCTGGCGCAAACGCTTGTAGTGATTGTAAACTGCTACAGATAAATAACGCTTTGCTTCAGTTTGTCCAACAACATACTGATCGAGGTGACCACTGATTTGTTTTGGAGTAACTGTATCTGGCAAGTAGAAATCTTCACGTTGCTCTTCCTTCTTGCCACTGTATAATTCTTCTTGAATAATTTCATCAGCCTGCTCTACGCAAACTTCACATATGTGTCCATCAATACCAGCAATCAATATTAAAGCTTCAGACTTGTCTCTTCCACAAAACGAACACCGGTAACTGTCTTTAGATCTTTTCATAATAACATTTTTTAGTTTTTTGAAAAACGTTGTGGTTCAAATCCATTGTTAAAATAAAATCAACGCTTCTTACAGTCGCTCTTAATTTCATTTCAACAATGGCCACAAAATTTATCAAACAACGATTTTAGTTCTTTGGCTCCAGTTAAGAGTTTACGTCTTAATTCCAAAGATATAGTAATAATGCAAATCAGATTTAATGAGAATAGTTATTTGCGACACGTTTACTAAAAATAAACGTCCATTCTTCCACTTCAGATTTACATTTTATGGTATAAAAACAACAAAGCCGCTCTTGTTTCTGATGAACGAGAGTGGCTTTGTATAAATTTCGTTCACTTGTAAAAGTTAGCTCTAAATTACCAAATCAACTGATAGCAAGTGTAAGAAAAGTGTAATTTGTCTTATTCTACACCTCTGATACAATTAGATTGAATCGAGAAGTAGGTGATAAGTTATTTAGAAACTACGTTTATGCTTCTTCTTTTCTAGGATTAGAACGAGACAAAACTTCATCGATTAAGCCGTATGCTTTAGCAGCTTCCGCCTTCATCCAGTTGTCACGATCACAATCTTTTTCAATTGTCTTGTAAGTTTGACCAGTGTGGTGCGCCAAGATATCGTACAATTCTTTTTGCATTTCCTTGATCAACTTATAAGAGATTTCCATATCAGAAACCTGTCCTTGCATACCACCTAATGGCTGGTGAATCATTACACGACTATGGTGTAGGCAAGTACGCTTTCCTTTGGTACCTGCTGCTAAAAGTACAGCACCCATTGAAGCGGCCAAACCAGTACAGATGGTTCCTACGTCAGGAGAAACATACTGCATGGTATCGTAAATACCCAAACCAGCGATTACAGAACCACCTGGGCTATTGATAAACATTTGAACGTCGCGCTTAGGGTCAGTAGACTCTAAAAATAGCAACTGAGCTTGAATAACATTGGCAACGTAATCACTTACAGGTACACCCATGAAGATGATACGGTCCATCATCAATCTAGAGAATACATCTAGACCAACAATATTCATTGAACGTTCCTCGATTACATTCGGGGTGAAACCCGTAATGTTAGGAACAGTAGTAGGAGTTGCTTTCTCCATGTATTTTTCAAGATGCATCGTGCTCATACCAAGATGACCAGTTGCATATTTTAAGAACTCATTTTTGTGAAACATTCTTCTTTATTTTTTCCGGTTAAACAAGGGACAGATTGGGATGGGCCCAATCGTAATATTGATTAATAATCTAAAAGTCTCTTTTATTAAAGGTAATCGAGATACCTGTAAGTATCTTGAACTAGTTAAATGAAGGTAGGAGCTAAAAGGTTTAAACTTTTGTAGAAACTTTAGATATACTATAGGTAAACTATCGATGAAATGATCTAAAATGACAAAACATCGATAGTTTACTAGGTGATTTTATTCCGCTCCTTCAGTGATTTCTTTTACTTCTTCCACTGAAGTTTCAGGGTTTGCTTCAGCTATTTGCTGTTGCGCTTCCTCTCTTGCTTTTTTGATGATTTCATCAAACTTATCTGCAGCAACTTTTTCTTTCTCTACTTTAACCACCGCTCGCATTGCTTCGAAAAGACGATCTGCTAAGATTTCTTGATAAGCATTATCAACCTGCTTTTCATCTTCCATTAGTCGATTCGCTGTATTTAGAATAACTAACTCATCACCTTGCCCACCAAAATATTGACGAACTTGGTTTTTGAAGTGATCTACGATCTCTTCATCAGTTACGTTCACTTCGAATTGCTTGATTAGCTTTCCTCGAATCAAAGACCACTGTAGGTTTTTTGAAAAACCCTCGTATTCTTTATCTGTAATATCTTTGGGCTGGCCTTGTCCCTCTGCATTTGATTTAATCCAACGCTTCATAAAAGCATCAGGTAATTCAAGTACGTTTTGCTCCAATAGGTGATTTTGAAAATCACGGAACAATAAGGACTCTGCTTGCTTGTCGTAGTATTTAGACACTTCCTTCTCAATAAACACTCTAGCCTCTTCCTCAGTCTTAACTACGCCTTCTCCAAAAGTTTTGTCAAAGAACTCCGTATTTAACTCCGCTGGAATTATACGGGATACATCAGCTATTGTTGCCTCAAACTCTTCTCCTACTCCTTCTATATCGTCACCTTCCTTTGCGCCAAGTAGATATTTTTGAACATAATCTCTTGTTCTATCCTTTTCTAGCTGGTAGATATTGAACTTAATGGTATCTCCTTTCTTCTTCTTTTTGATTTCTGCTTTGTAAGCATCATCCATCATTTCTACCAATATAGTAAAGGTAGCTGCCCAACCATCTTTCTTCTTGGTGTCACCATCTAGCTCATCTGCATTGAAGGAAATCATGTCCTTTTCTTCAATATTACCATCTGCACTTTGACGTACACCACCACGTTGACGCATGGAGTCCATGTCTTTGTCAATCGTTTCTTTAGGCACTTCTACACTGTAACAGCTAAATTTCTGTTTAGCATCAAGGCCCTTTACTTCAAATTCAGGAGCAATCCCAAGATCAAAGTTGAAGGTATAATCGATTAATTTATCCAAATTAAAGTCATAAGCCTCCTGATCTTCGGAAGGAAGCGGGTAACCTAGTACTTTAATATCAGATTCTGAAAGGTATTTGTTTACTTCAGATTGAAGCATTTCGTTGATGGTATCGGCAAGGATAGCTCGACCGTACATCTTTTTGATGTAGCCTACAGGAGTTTTTCCTTTACGGAAACCCTTCATGTTAGCTTTTTTACGGTGATTCTGAAGTTGAGATTTCAACTTAGGTTCGTATTCAGCTTTTTCTAACGTTACCGTTAGAACAGCATTCAAATTGTCAACATCTTTTCTGACAACCTTAGGCATATTGTGGTATCTTTTAGCGTTTTCTCTGTTTAATCTGTGTAAAGTTGTAGAATTGGTAAAACAACTTTATCAATAATAACGCTTGGTTTGAAAAAAGGAAATTCCGATCTAAATTATTGTAAATCGGAATTTCCATCTATGTGCGGGTGGAGGGACTCGAACCCCCACGCCGTGAAGCACTAGATCCTAAGTCTAGCATGTCTACCAATTTCATCACACCCGCTTGATAAGTGATTAGCTTTTTAGAAAAGCGATGCAAATATAAGCTCTTTTTAATTAAAATAGAACAGTAATTGAATATTTTAGTTTAAG
>CALGLS010000362.1 GCA_937959375.1 uncultured Saprospiraceae bacterium | reverse complement strand
CAGTATAAGGCTGCATCTCCTGAGTTATTATCAAAACTTTCTTCTTATCCATATACACGACATAATTTTATAAAAACGAAATTATATTTCACTTTTCAATGAACAGGTGTGCAAATTTAGTAAAAAATTGGGACTTTTTCGAATATAGCTGCTTGCTTTGTGGTTAAAGCCTTGTTAATAAAAACGCCTATATTTGGCTGTTTTTTGGCCTAATTTGGCTTTTATTGCTAACGCATTATTACCATTCAAGATGTATTTATTTAAGAACGTAAATGACTTACAGAGTCATCTGAACAAAATTCGCAAAAAAGGAGGCAAAATTGGGTTTGTACCTACAATGGGGGCTTTACACCATGGTCATCTCTCTTTAATTCGACAATCTGTAGAAGCTAACGACTGTACCGTATGTAGTATTTTCGTTAACCCTACTCAATTTAACGATGATGCTGACCTCGAAAAGTATCCTCGAACAGTTGCAAAAGACATGGCAATGCTTACTTCGGTAGACAATGACGTACTCTTTTTGCCTGATGTGAGTGAAATTTACCCACCGGGGCTTAACACAGAGCTTAAGCTTGATTTTGGTGAATTAGCTACCGTAATGGAAGGATATTTCAGACCAGGACACTTTGATGGAATGGCCCAGGTGGTTAAGCGATTATTAGATATTGTTGAACCTCATAGCCTCTATATGGGGCAAAAGGACTTTCAGCAATTAGCTATAGTGAGAAATATGCTAACCCAACTCAAAATGCCTATTAACTTGGAAATGTGCGCGATCATAAGACAAGAGGATGGCCTGGCAATGAGCTCAAGGAATGTACGATTAGAACCTGCTTTACGGGAAAAAGCATTGTTGTTGAGCCAAACTTTGCAAAAAGGTAAAGCGAAAATGGCTACCCAAACACCTGCTGAAATTCAGCAATGGGCAATAAAAGAATTAACGATACCTTCCTTCAAACCAGAGTACTTTGAGATTGTTAATGCTATTACATTGCAGCCAATTGAATCGTTTTCAGATACTGACTACGTGGTGGCTTGTACGGCAGTTTGGGTAGGAGAGATTCGTCTGATTGATAATCTGATTTATAAAAATAAGTAGCATAATTCTAACCTTTTTTGGGTAAGAATCGTATTACAACAATGTGTTATAAAATTTTGTTTCACCATAATTAACCAATTATAAAGTTGGGTAGACTTGTTTTTGCACTAGTCTACAAAATTTTGTACTTTTACCAAACTATGCTTATACAACGTTTTAAATCAAAAATCCATAGAGCAAAGGTTACTGAGGCTAACCTTAATTACGTCGGAAGTATCACTATCGATGAAGATCTTATGGATGCAGCAAACCTCATAGATGGGGAGCGCGTGCAAATAGTTAATAATAATAACGGAGCTCGCCTTGAGACTTATGTCATCACTGGCGAAAGAGGTTCTGGTATTATCTGCCTCAACGGAGCTGCTGCTAGAAGAGTAGCTGTAGGTGATATTGTGATTATCATTGGTTATGGCTTCATGGATTTTGAGGAAGCAAAGACCTTTAAGCCTTCACTCGCGTTTGTGGATGATAATAATAAACTTACTAGCTAGTCAGCTATATGGTTCTTTGAAGCGATCAAACTGAATGGGAAGTTTTCCTCTGATGCGAATATTTCGTACAAGAGAAACTTCCCATTTCTAAAAAGTTATTCGGTCCAATATTTTTGTAGCTCTTCTTCTTAGTCATTCGTTCACGTGTGACGAGCACTTTAATTGTAGTTCCCACTCTAATCTTGTCTAGCGATCAAACAGGTTCTTATTCTTCTCTTTCCCTCCTTCTAATTTAATTATATCTTTGTCACTTGTTTTTCGTTACAAGTAAGTGATCAAAATAATGATAGGCTACTTTCGAGGTTATTAATTATTTTGAGCATTTACTTAAAAGTATACACTTATTAAAATCAGCGAGACCAGTGAATAAATATCTGTCAAACTTTCTCAAATTTTTATTGTTTCTCAGCATTGGTATGGGGATCCTGTACTACCTGTTTACTAAACAAAATGAAGCCTTTCAAGAACAATGTAAACTAGATGGTATAGCAGCAGCTGATTGTAGTTTGCTCGATAAGTTAGTCACTGACTTTACAAGTTGTAATTTCTTCTGGATACTAATGGTCTTAGTTACGTTTACGCTAAGTAATGTAAGCCGAGCGATGCGATGGAACATGCTACTTAAACCTTTAGGATACCTACCTCGACTTGGAAATTCATTTTTGATTGTTATCGTTACCTATTTTGTCAATCTTTTTTTGCCACGTGCAGGAGAGGTAGCACGAGCAGGATTAATCTCAAAATATGAAGGTATTCCTGTTGAGAAAGCAATGGGTACTATTGTACTTGACAGACTGCTGGATGTGATTATGTTATTGCTGATTGTTGGTCTAACTTTTTTACTTGAATTTGATACACTAACAAATTATCTGCAAGAAAAAATGGTGGACAATGGAAACGAAGGTGGTTCACTTTTTCAAAATCCGATTATTATTGGTTTGGGTGTGGTAGGACTTGTAGCTGCATTAGTCTTGTTTGCCTTTCGGAAAAAAATAGTAGATACAGCAATTTATAAAAAGATAGTAAACTTATTAATTGGCTTTGGAGAAGGCTTGAAAACAATCGGAAAATTAGATCGTCCATGGTTGTTTGTTTTTCATACGCTTTTCATTTGGTTCATGTATTTCTTGATGACCTACTTGTGCTTTTTTGCATTTGAGCCAACTGCTGCATTGGAACCTCTAGCTGCGCTTATGGTATTTGTTTTTGGAACATTTGGAATTGTAGTCCCTTCACCTGGAGGTATGGGAACGTATCATTTCTTTGTGACGGAAGCTTTGAAAATATACGAAGTAGCACCTGCTGATGCCTTTTCTTTTGCCAATATATTATTCTTCTCTGTTCAGATCGGTTGTAATATTGCAATCGGATTGTTGGCATTTATATTATTGCCAATCATGAATAAAAATTACACCCCAAAAGATTATTCTAATCTGCCAGATCATCAAAAAGAAGCATTGTGATAGAACGGATTAAATCAAAGATAGTATCAACTGAAAAAGCACAGACTTTGGCCAAAGAATGGAAGGCTGAAGGCCTTAAGATTGTTTTCACAAATGGTTGTTTCGATATTTTGCATTATGGCCACATTCACTATCTCGTAGACGCTCGTGCACAAGGAGATAAACTGATTGTTGGTCTTAACTCGAATGCTTCTGTGAAACGACTAAAAGGTAATCATCGTCCAATTAATGATGATCTTACTCGTCAACATTTACTAGCTGCTTTTGAATGCGTAGACTTAGTCGTTGAATTTGCAGAAGACACGCCAATTGAATTGATCAAAGCCATTATGCCTGACTTATTAGTAAAAGGTGGTGATTGGAAAACAGAACAAATCGTTGGCTCAAAAGAAGTGCTAGCAAATGGGGGAGAGGTAAAAAGTCTTGCTTTCGTAAAAGGATATTCTACTACGAATATTGAAATGAAAATTAAGAAAAGTTAAAATTAAAAAAGGTGTTTTGGAATTAACCAAAACACCTTTTTTGAACAGTTAAGTAGTAATTACTTTGATCCCTTATCAGAACCAAAAACAGAACCAAAGTAAGAGCGATTCATCAAAGCAATATTACTGATACTTATTTCTTTCGGACAATCAACTTCACAAGCTCCAGTATTAGAGCACATTCCAAATCCTTCTTCATCCATCTGAGTTACCATTGCTTGTACACGCTTAGAGTGTTCTACTTCTCCCTGAGGTAATAAACCTAAGTGGTTAATCTTCGCAGAGGTAAACAACATCGCAGATGCGTTAGGGCAAGCAGCAGCGCAAGCACCACAACCAATACAAGTCGCAGCATCAAAAGCCTGACCTGCTAAATCTTTTTCAATTGGAATTGCATTCGCGTCTTGAGCTTGACCAGTGTTCACTGAAATGTAACCACCAGACTGAATGATACGATCAAAAGCAGAACGGTCTACCACCAAATCCTTGATTACAGGGAATGCTTTTACTCGCCATGGTTCAACAGTAATGGTGTCACCATCTTTGAAAAAACGCATGTGTAACTGACAAGTGGTTGTTCCATTGTTTGGTCCGTGTGGGCGACCATCAATCACCATATTACAAGAACCACAGATACCTTCACGGCAATCGTGTTCAAATGCAATTGGTTCTTCTTTTTTTGCCAATAAATCTTCGTTGAGTACATCCATCATTTCTAAGAATGACATATGCTCGTTTGCCTTTACTTTGTATTTTTCAAAGCGACCGCTATCAGCATTATTTTTTTGTCTCCAGACTTTTAATATTAAATCCATAATTTATTGGTTGAAAAGCTCCTCGTCTGACATCGAGTAGCAACTAATAATATTTTACTTGTAAGAACGAGTCTTCAATTCTACATTTTCAAAAATCAATTCTTCTTTATGCAAAATGGGTTGATCATCATCCCATTCCCAAGCAGAAACATAGGTGTAGTCTTCATCATTTCTTTGTGCTTCACCATTTTCGGTGTATTCTTCGCGATAGTGACCACCACAAGATTCGTTTCTATCTAAGGCATCTACCATCATGTTCTCACCTAATTCGATAAAGTCTGCAACACGTAGTGCTTTTTCCAACTCAGGATTGAATTCAGCCTGAGTACCAGGTACAAAAACATCTCTGTGGAATTCAGCTTTCAAATCACGAATCATTTGACGACCTTTTTTCAAACCTTCAGCACTACGAGACATACCACAGTATTCCCACATGATTTTTCCTAAGCGTCGGTGGAAGCTCTCTACCGTTTGATTGCCTTTTATATTAAGTATTTTTTCTAGTCTAGTACGAGTACTAGTTTCCGCTTCTTCAAATTCAGGAGCATTAGGATCAATCTTAGGTGTTCGAATTTCATTACACAAGAATGTACCAATCGTGTAAGGAAGAACGAAGTAACCATCTGCAAGTCCCTGCATTAGTGCAGAAGCTCCAAGTCGGTTAGCACCGTGATCAGAGAAGTTAGCTTCTCCCAAGGCAAACAAACCAGGGACATTCGTTTCTAAATTATAATCAACCCAAAGACCACCCATCGTGTAGTGAACTGCTGGGTAAATTTTCATTGGATAGACATATGGATTCTCACCAGTAATCTTTTCGTACATTTCAAAAAGGTTACCGTATTTTGCTTCGATCACTGCTGTTCCTAATCGCTTAATTGTAGCAGCATCAGGATTGTGATTACCCATTGTATTTGCTTCTGATTTACCATAACGTTGGATGGCGTCAGAGAAATCAAGGTATACTGCGAGTCCTGTTGAGTTGACACCATGTCCTTCATCACATACTACTTTTGCAGCACGAGATGCAACATCACGAGGAACTAGATTACCAAATGCAGGGTAACGTCTTTCCAAATAATAATCACGATCTTCTTCAGGGACATCATTTCCAGTTTTGCGACCTTCACGGATCGCCATTACATCTTCTTTCTTTTTTGGTACCCATACTCGACCATCGTTTCTCAATGACTCTGACATCAAAGTAAGCTTTGATTGGTAGTCACCAGAAACAGGAATACAAGTTGGGTGAATTTGTGTGTAACAAGGGTTCGCCATATAAGCCCCTCGCTTAACTGCTCGCCATGCTGCAGTTACGTTTGAGCCCATTGCGTTGGTAGAAAGGTAAAATACGTTTCCGTAACCACCTGTTGCTAAAACAACACAGTGTGCTGCATGACGTTCCAATTCTCCAGTGAGTAGGTTACGTGCAATAATTCCACGCGCCTTACCATCGATTTTTACCACGTCAAGCATTTCATGTCGGTTGTACATTTTTACAGAACCGAGAGAAATTTGGCGAGACAAAGATTGGTAAGCGCCTAGTAGTAATTGCTGACCAGTTTGCCCACGAGCATAAAAAGTACGAGATACCTGTACACCACCAAATGAACGGTTAGCAAGTAGCCCTCCGTATTCACGAGCAAAAGGAACACCTTGTGCTGCTGCTTGGTCAATGATGTTTCTACTTACCTCAGCAAGACGGTGAACATTACTTTCTCGTGAGCGATAGTCACCACCCTTAATAGTATCGTAAAAAAGTCTATACACACTATCACCATCATTTTGATAATTTTTCGCGGCATTGATACCACCTTGAGCGGCGATACTGTGTGCACGACGTGGACTATCATGAAAGGTGAAGCATTTGACATTATAACCGAGCTCTCCTAAAGTAGAAGCAGCTGAAGCACCAGCAAGACCGGTACCTACGACTATTACATCAAGACGTCTTTTATTGTTAGGAGCTACCAAATCCATTTTTGATCGGTAGTTGGTCCATTTATCATCCAAAGGACCTTTAGGTGTTTTTCCGTCGAGTTTCATAGGAAGATTATTTAAGTAAGAAGTGTACAATTGGAATAAGTGCAAAGCCAGCAGGAACCAATACGCTATATACTTTACCCAGTCCCTTTATAAACGGTGTATACTTCGGATGGTTCAGTCCAAGGCTTTGAAAGGCACTTTGAAACCCATGCCAGAGGTGAAACCCTAATACAATTTGTCCAATTACGTAAGCAATTACGATCAATGGGTTTTTAAATTGCATAGCTACACGCTCGTATAAGTTAGACATAGGCTCAGCATAACCTTCATATACAACGGTTGGTAGCCAGTCCAGTTTCATTCTCAGCCAAAAGTCGCCCATATGAATGAATAGGAAGGCAAGAACGAGTGTACCAAGTAATGCCATGTTTCGTGACGAAAAAGATGCATTATCTTTTGCTTTCACAGCGTAACGGTTAGCACCTCTTGCCATTCTGTTTTTAAATGTAATGTATAGTCCCTGAATCGTGTGTAATACAATGAAAAAGTAAAGTCCATACGAAATGGTCTTAATCAAAGGATTATGGGTCATAAAATAGGCGTAAGTATTAAACGTATATCCTTCATCGTTTAATAAAAGTGATAAATTGCCCAGTAAATGAACGGTAAGGAAACTAATTAAGAATAAGCCAGTTAGACTCATTATTGTTTTTTGGCCCAAAGAAGAGCCTAGGAAGTTGATTAACCAACGCATAAAGTGATTATTTTTGGTTTGTTCACAAATCTATCTATTTCAAGGCATAAAGCAAACCAACTCAGACCTTTGTAGATACTTATGTCATTATTTAGAATCATTCAAAATTAGATATTTGGATTGGAATATTAGCTGTACCTTTGCGGAAAATGAGGAACAACAGCATAAAGTCTTGGTATACCTCAGTTAATTAAACTTTGTAATACTTAATTCCGATAGTATGAGTACCCAGCAAAAAGTAAGTTTTAACGGTTTTCTAAAAATATTTCCAGAAGTAGAACTTCCCATCACACTTACAGATGACCTGCACCATGTTTTTAGTAAAAACAATGATCCGCTTCCTGTAGCAATGATTCAAGCCTATATATTAGATGATGAGGAAGAACAGCCTGATGAGTTTACTGAATATATCGCTTGTTTTCGGTTTCCCAAAACGGATAACTTTCATGCGGTTTTATATTGGAAAGCTGAATTGCTGACCTATGAATACATATTGGTGACCTATGATAAAAAAGGGAGTCCAATTAGTAAGAGAGTGGTTGCGGGAACTAAAGCTCAAGGTGAGATGTTAGAAAGAACGGTAGCTACCATTGACGAAGATTGGATTATTCACTGCATAAGAGGAGTAGCACCGGCCGATGAAAACAAAGCATTTGACCCTTCCTCTTCTCAAAGTCTCTCTCTTGAAATACTCGCTACCGGCGAAATAATTTTATCAGACTAATCCCTCAGCTTGATGCTGAAAGCCGATTAGCACATACCAATTTATTGGTATTAAATTTCAATTAATGAAAAAGAAAAAAAGTAAAAAGAAAGGTACGGTACTTAATAGCCGTGATCTAAAATTGACAGTTCTCAAACTGTTTAAAAAATTCCCTAAAAAACGATTTAGCGCCAAGCAAATTATCAAGTATTTAAAAATTTCCAACAATAAAGATTCTGTTGTCTATGTCATGGACAAATTAGCAAGCGAAGGAAAGTTGTTCCAAGTGGACGATATAAAATTCCGGCTTGACCGATTCGCAACTTCTGATAAAGCAGCTACTCCAAGAACAACTCATGTTGGTTTTGTTGACGTTACCCGAAAGGGATCTGCTTATATTGTTTGTGAAGATTTAGAAGAAGACGTACATGTTCCAGCTAAGAAATTAGGTGGTGCATTGCAAGGAGATAAAGTGAAAATTACAAGATTCATTCCTCCTCGTAGAAGAAGAGCCGAAGGGGAAGTCATTGAAGTAGTGACAAGAGCAATAGACCACTTTGTTGGAACCATGCAAATGGGAGGCAAATACGCCTTAGTTATTCCAGATAGAGTAGATGTACCTTTTGACATTATTGTAAAAGATGAGAATCTAAGAAACGCAGTTGATGGCGAAAAGGTAGTGGTAAAAGTAATAGAATGGACAACCAAGAAAAATAGAAATCCATTCGGTAAGGTAACTGCTGTGTTAGGTACAGAAGGTGGTAACGATATGGAGATGCATAGCATCCTTATTAACAACGGTTTCGACATGGCATTCCCAGATGAAGTAAACCTAGAATCTGAAGCTTTGTCTACAGAAATTCCTGCATCAGAGATCGCAAAACGTTTGGATTTACGCGAAGTAACTACCTTTACTATAGATCCAGATACGGCTAAAGATTTTGATGACGCATTGTCTATCCAATACCTTGAAGATGGTAAAGTAGAAATAGGTGTACACATCGCAGACGTAAGTCACTACGTGCATCCAAAAACAGAATTAGACAGAGAAGCTTATCGACGTTCGACCTCTGTTTATTTGGTAGATCGAGTTGCTCCTATGTTGCCAGAAAAAATTTCAAACGAACTGTGTTCTCTACGCCCGAATGAAGATAAACTTTGCTTCTCAGCCATCTTTGTTTTTGATAAAAAACACAATGTTCTTACACGTTGGTTTGGAAGAACCGTTATTCATTCTGATCGCAGATTTACCTACGAGGAAGCACAGGAGGTTTTGGAAACTGGAGAAGGCGATTTCCCAAAGGAAATAAAAGACATGAATACGATTGCCCTCCGTTTGCGTAAGAAAAAGTTTAAAAACGGAGCGATTGCATTTGAATCAGAGGAAGTAAAATTCCGATTAGATGAAGATGGAAAACCAATCGATGTGTATGTGAAAGAGCGTAAAGATGCGCACATGTTGATTGAAGACTTTATGTTGTTAGCAAATCGTGAGGTGGCAACTTACATGGCAAAGAAAAAAGATGGACCTGAAATTCCATTTGTATATCGAGTACACGATTTACCAGATCCAGATAAGGTGGCGAATGTGGCAGCTTTCGCAAAAGAAATGGGTTTTGAAATGGATTTAACAACACCAAGAAGTATCGCGGATTCTTATAATAATTTGGCGAAAGCCGCTCGTGGAAATGATGCATTGAAAGTATTAGAACCTCTAGCCATCCGTACGATGTCAAAAGCGGAGTATACCACTGATAATATAGGACACTATGGTTTAGGTTTTGATTTTTATACACATTTCACTTCTCCCATTCGACGATACTCAGATGTACTCGTTCACCGGATTCTTGAAAAGAACTTAGAAGGTGTACACCGATACAAAAAAGATTTACTGGAAGAACAGTGTAAGCATATTTCCAGACAAGAACGCAAAGCTTCATCTGCTGAACGCGAATCAACCAAGTACAAGCAAGTCGAGTACATGATGGAGCAGGTTGGCGAATCTTTTACAGGGTTCATCAATGGAATGATTGATCGTGGCCTCTTTGTAGAATTGAAAGATTCGAAATGTGAAGGTATGGTCGGTTTTGAAACGATGCAAGATGTATTTGATTTAGATGATGGTCGTCTGAGCGCAAGAGGACGTCGATCCAAAAAAGTCTTCAGAATGGGAGACGAAGTACGCGTTAAGATTACTGCTGTTGATTTGGAGCGTCGTGAGATTGAGATGGAACTGGAGGACAATTAATTAAAATCAAAATTTCAATCAAAATCAAAATTTTCCCAATATCGTAGAGAGCTTTTTATTTTTTTAAGTCTAATCTGTATGGGAAATGCGTTCGCAGACGTTTTTGATTTTGATTGCCATTTTGATTTTTTTACTTCCCGCCTCCAACTTCTCACTTTTTATTATATTTGACACACTAAGTCAAGCTATCTGTTTTATGACAATTAATCAAGACGAACACATTTCCGCTATTCTTTCAGGAGACATGAAGGGTTTGCAGCGTATTTATGACCTCTATCTCAATAGAATTGCTCGTTTTATTACCTCAAAAGGTGGGAATGCTGAGGACGCCAAAGATATTTTTCAAGATGCTTTGATTATTATTTATGAAAAGGCTCAGCAAGCTAATTTTACCTTATCTAGTCAGTTTTATACCTTTCTTTATGGGATTTGTCGCAACCTCTGGGGCAATCGTTTGAAAAAAAAGCGCACATCTGGGGTAATCAATTCCGATGATGAGACATATACCAGTGAAGAAGATATTCAAGCAACCATAGAAGCGGAAGAAGAAAACCAGGTTTTTTGGGATGCTTTCGATCAAATTGGCGAAGATTGTCAGAAATTAATGCACCTCTTTTTTGAAAAAAGGAGAATGGATGAGATTTCAACAATTATGGGCCACGGAAGTGTCAATTATACCAAAAAGCGAAAGTATAAGTGCAAGGAAAAGATACTTGATTGGATTCGACAGGATATTCGTTACACGGAATTAAAACTTTGATATGAAAGAAGAACATCTGTACGAAAAAATTGAAGCCTACCTCAACGGTGACTTGTCTGTCACTGATCGCAAAGTATTTGAAGAAGAAATGGCGAAGGATGTTACTTTGCAAAAAGAGGTAAGACTACATAGTCGTTTACACAATGAATTGTCTAAACCCAATAAGAAGTTACTACGCGATAATCTGAAAACCATTTCGGCAAAGCAAGTGATTAATTTAAAGGACGGCCAAACAATTCAGGAAAATCTTGATACTTCAAAATCATCACCTTTTAAATGGTGGCCGTTTTTATTACTTGGATTGGCTTTTTTGTTGGGCGCTTACTACTTTACTAGGCCTAGCGCTGAGGTTGTCAATCCAATTGAAACACCTCCAGAACAAAAAATAGAGACTCCTGGTCAACTGCCACAAGAACCAACAATAGAACAACCAACACCAACTCAGAAGTCATCAACAGATGGAGAGGTATTGCATCAAGCTAACAATGATAAAATTGAAACATCAAAACAAAACGAAAAACCATTAATCGCTAGCGCAAATCCAGCTGACTTTAAAAGCAACCCATATTTAGATAATCAAATCGGTAATACGGTAAGAGGTGAATCTTATAGTGTCGTTATGGATGCATCAGCTACTGCTGAAACAATGACATTACTTAACGGAGTTGCTCAACTACGATTAAAAGGTGCGTTGAAAACAGATGGTGAAATGGCTAAAGATGCCTCTTTCGTTCTCATGATTTATACCAATAAAAAAGAAGACTACCTCGAAGATCGAAGCATCCTAAATGTTCCTATCAATTTACAACCGCTAAAGAATGATGCCTTCCCATTTCAGTTTAATGCTAATTTGAGAATCACACCTGGTTTGTACTATTACATCATTGCTGAGAAGGATAATGACGAACCACTT
>CALGLS010000361.1 GCA_937959375.1 uncultured Saprospiraceae bacterium | reverse complement strand
ATACCGAGTAATAAAATACAATAAATGAGCCGAAATAAACTAAAAGATCTACGTCCCGTACTTCCAATGATCTCCGAAATGGAACGGATAAGCCCATCGGAGCATTTTCAAAACTCCTGCCTTCGACCTATTCTTAAGTTTCAAAACAACTTGCTAGTGGCACTTTTCAATCAATACGTCGGCAAACACCGTGAGACCTTTGATAAGGGCACCGATGAATATAAGTTGACTTTCGTCAAAAATGCGATTCAAAAGGATCGAGATTTTAAAAATCAATTGCTTGGCTGCATCATTGGTCAATTTACCTTAGATGAATTTGCCATTTTTGCTATGGAAGAGAAAGAAACCAAGAAACGAATACTGGGTATGCTAATCCAGCGCCTTCAATCGCAGGTACTCGCTTAAAAAAGAAAAATAGGTTTGTAAAGCTCACCAGTTACACTCCAAGAAATGACAACAAACAATAGCAAAAGCATGGCCTCTTTATTTTTCATTTTAATTCCTGCTTTAATTTCAATTCCAAATTCTTCCTCAGTACCTTTGCACTAAACTCAATGCAGCTTTTTAGTCTAGCGTTTACGTAACTCAATATCTGTCGTATTCTAAATCGAAACAATTAATTGATAATGAGTTTAAACCATCTAGACATATAGTCCAACACCAGCTAAAACTATGTGCCTAGATGGTTAAACTACCACAGAAAAATCCGTACACATCATAGTGACTAATAAATTGCATGAACTATTGTTGACAGAAATTACTAAGCAAACCATAAACATGAAATTCAATCTCAATACATTCTCCATTCTATTCTTAAGTATTCTTTTTATCTCCTCTTGTAAAAACAATACATCTGAACCTAGTCTTCCTGCCAATCTTTCTCAAAACGAAGACAAAGGCCTAAAGGAAATCATCCGTACCTACGGTGGCGTCATTCACTTTGACAAAGGTGCAATAGCTGCAACTGCCGACAACAAGAAAACAAGGATTTTTGAAGTCAGCCTAGCCAGCAGCACCAAAGTAGATGAACAAGCAAAGAACACAAGTCTCATTGCCTCAAACCTTGCTTGGTTGATGTACAAAAACATGGGAGCTGATGCGAACAACTACGATGAAATTCATGCTATCCTTACCATCAAAGAAAACAAGACTACAACCAAGTTCCCTGTCGCTGATCTAAAAATTGTTGCTAAGAAAATGGAGGTGCTTAATAAGATGATTGCGCTCATCAAAGCAGACAAATTAGAAGAACTCAGACCTTTTCTCAACAACACCGATTTGATCGAATATCCTAAAGATGAAATCTTAGCTGAGTTGAACTTTCGTTCAAAAACAAATGGCAAAATAACAGGATTCACACCTGCGGGTTTCAAAAGAAACAAGTCCTCTGATGGTAAACCAATCCTACAAATATCCGGCATTCTCAACAGAGAAAAACTTGACCACCCAATCAGCATCGCCGCTGACATGCAGTCCGACAAAGAAGAAGTTTTGTTTTTACAATTTATGCTTTAGCAAAAAATGAGAGCCCTCCAATTAATTCTATTCGCAAGCTTGTTCCTTATTTGCCTTTCTTGTCGAAAAGGTGCGGTCAAAATAGAAACGACAACTCAGGTCAATCAAACATTCTTTCAAGAACAATTAGTAAAGTCAGTTAAGTCTTGTCAATTGAAAGGCGACTCTATTTTATTCAAATGTATAGATGGAAAACTGAGTAACATTCGATTTATAGACAAACCTGATTCAAAAGATTTTTATCTATCAAAGAACGATACGCTTTTCGCAAAACCAACGAATAATTTTTCAGTCTATTTTGTTCTGAAAGACATAAAAGGTGATCAGTTACTATTTGATTATAAAAGCCAATTCAACTTCAATACCTTCAATATGCGAAAGAAAGTAATGGATACTGGCAACTTGACTTTTGGTTGTAACTAAAAAGATCATTTCTCAACCATACAGAGAAACTTTAAACAACTTCGGTATTAGGCTAAGCTTTTTTACTATCTTTAAGCGCTCAAAAAAAGCAGATTAAAAGGGATTGTACCAATCCACACTCGCAAATCATACCAATGTCAGAAAACGGGCTTTTACATTTCGAAACGCACCAAAACGATAATAATACCGAATGGGTTCTTTTCGTACACGGTGCAGGTGGTAGTACCCGTACCTGGAAGCGACAGGTTGAAGAAATTGGAGCCCAATACAATCTACTCATTATCGACCTCCCCGGCCACGGCCAAAATGCTGGCCTACCAAAACTCACTTCTGATTACACCTTCCCGATCGTTGCAAATAAAATATGGGAAGTGGTCGATCGCCTAAATATTCCATCCTTACATATTGTCGGTATTTCCTTAGGAACCATTATCTGTCTTGAGATCCGCGAAGTACGTCCACAAAGCGTCTTATCTGTTATCATGCCAGGTGCCATCGTTCGTCTGAATACGAAGTTAAAAGTGCTGGCAAATTTAAGTCTTGGTTTAGCCAAAATAATTGGTTACGCCAACTTCTATAAAGTGAGTGCTCGTATCATGATGCCACGAAACAACCACAAAAAATCTCGTGACGTTTTCATCAGAGAATCTCAAGCATTAACTACCGATGAATTTAGAAAATGGACCGGACTCTATTATGGCCTGAATAAAACCTTAAACCATTTGTTCTATGCTAAATCTGACATTCCACATCTTCTTGTGATGGGCGATCAAGATCACCTCTTCTTAGTTCCTGCACAAAAATATTCAGTCTTGCACGACAATGCAACGATCAAAGTCGTTCCCAAATGCGGCCATGTTGTAAGCATTGAGAAAGCGACTATCTTTAATAAGATTTGCTTGGATTTTTTAAACGCTCTCTAGGAAGTTGTTTAACAACCTTTCCGGCTGGTCAGATTCTTAAACAGCTTCTAAAAAAGGTGCAGCGCACCAATTCTGTTTGTAACACCAAAGCCGTATAAATTCAACAAGGTGCAGCGCACCAATCCTCTTATCAAATAACACATCTAACAATCCCCCCTCTCCAAATAGCCATACAAAAACATTCTCCCCAAAATTTTATTTATTGACCTTCCAAATTAATCCAAAAGTCAAAAGATTTCTTTATCATTGAGGTCAAAATAAAAAGTCATGAAAAAGGTACTAGTACTAACAGGCGGTGGCGATTGCCCAGGATTAAACGCAGTTATTAGAGGTTTGGCAAAAGCAGCAAAAGGAAGCGGCGAATGGGAAGCCTACGGAAGCATCGAAGCATTCAATGGAGTACTAAAAGACCCAGTTGAGATTGTAAGATTGTCAAAATCTAAAATTGGTGGAATCCACGTCAAAGGTGGAACCATTTTAAAGACAACAAACAAAGGAAATCCACTCGATTTTCCTATCCAAAAAGAAGATGGTACCTGGACTACAAAAGACATTTCTGTCGATTTGGTTCAAAAAATAAAAGACCTTGGCTTTGACGCAGTAGTCAACATCGGAGGTGATGGTTCTCAAAAAATATCACAAGCACTTTACGAAAAAGGTTTGAATATTATCGGTGTCCCGAAAACCATTGACAACGACCTTTCTGCTACCGATCTGACTTTTGGATTTAGCACTGCCGTGCAAATTGCAACGGAGAGTTTTGACAAACTTGTCACCACCGCTGAAAGTCATCACAGAGTTATGATTATGGAAGTAATGGGTCGTGACGCTGGCTGGATTGCTTTACATACGGCCATTGCCGGTGGCGCAGAAATCTGCCTCATCCCTGAAATCTCTTTCAACATGAAGGCCATCCTAAAACGCATCAAAAAACGGTACAAAAAAGGAAAAGGTTTTGTAAACATTGTCGTTGCAGAAGGTGCAAAAGTAGAAAGCGGCGAAAGCCTTGGCTCTCAAGCAACTGACAAAGGTGATCCCCACAAAAAACTGGCTGGCATCGCCAACTACCTGCGCACTGAACTAGAAAATATGGGTTGCCCTGCCCAGATTCGAACCACCGTTCTTGGTCACACACAACGTGGAGGTACTCCCCTAGCCTTTGATCGCATCCTCGCAACGGCTATGGGCGTTAAAGCTTTTGAACTCGTTCAAAAAGGTGATTTCGGAAAAATGGTTTCCTATAAAAACAACCAAATAGAAAGCGTGACCATCAAAGAAGCTGTCAAGTATTACAACTACGTAGCAAAAGATCATTACCTAATCAAAACGGCTCGCGCTGTTGGGATTTCGTTTGGTGATGAATAGTTTGGAGAATTGGAATTTGAGTTGGAACATGTCTGGTCTGTATGGCTTAGCTAGACAGGCCGCCTAGACATGATTAGAATTAGAGGCCACCTTACTTAATGTTCAAAACTAAAATATTTTCCTCCAACAAACAAAACTTCCTCCCCATTGTTATAAAGAAAACTAAACCTCCTTCGCTATGAAAAAAGTAACCTTATTCCTACTTGTCTTTACTTGTTTTGTACACAACGCTACCTCACAAATCTACCAAACCACCGGCAAAGAATTTTGGTTTGGATACATGGAAAATCTTGATCTGCTTTTTAATGGTAACCCCGAATTTTCAGTCTACATTTTTTCAAAAGAGGCTGGAACGGGAACCTTATCTGCACCTGCCACTGGATTAGAGGTCCCTGTAGCCTATCAAGCCAATACGATCCAAAAAATTGATCTCCCCAACGCTATTTTCTACGATCAAGGTTCAGAAGACATTGAAAACTATGGACTCAAACTTGACCTCAGTACTGACGCACAAGTCTTTGCCTATCACTATCGAATATATTTTTCAGAGGCGAGCATGATCTTACCAGTGGAAGCGCTTGGTACTGAATACCGAATTGCAGCAGTTCTTGACTTTAATATGAACGCCATGTCGCCTTCTTCTTTTTTAGTCATTGCTACGGAAAACCAAACAGAGATTGAGATCACACCATCTGGACTCACCCTCGGATTGCGTCCTGCTGGTGTCCCTTTCAACATTACCTTAGATGCGGGTCAAAGTTATCAAGTGCAATCGCTTGATGACCTTTCAGGAAGTTTGGTTAGATGTACCAATGATAAAAATATTGCAGTTTTTGGTGGGGCTAAACAAGGAAACGTTAGCTGTGTGCAATCTGATAGCCATTTATATGATCAACTCATGCCTGTTAATCATGCCGCTACTACTTATCCGCTCATTTCTTTTGCTGGACAAAGTTTTAGCGTCATTAAAGTGATCGCAACAGAAGATGAGACCAAGTTGTACATGAACAATGAGACGACACCTTTTGCGGAAATAAATGCAGGAGAGACGCATGAATTCGAACTTAGTTCTCCTAAAATACTAAATAGCGACAAGGGCGTCCATGTTGTCCAATTATCAGCCTCATCCTCCTGTGCAGGTTCTACCGGTTTGGGTGATCCGAACATGCTTACCCTAGCTCCTATTGATATGCGAACAAAAGAAGCAGGTATCTATAACTTTGATCGTTTTACGCCTGATCCTGATGTCACAGAAGACAGAAGATATATCACAATATTTACCGAAACTAAAAATATTACTGATGTAAAAATAGATGAACAAGATATTAGTAATGCATTCTCATCTTTTCCTGAATATCCAAACTTTAGCTATGCTCGAATTGAATTAGACACTGGTGCTATGATTCTGGAAAGTCCAGACGGCGTATTAGCTTATGCCTATGGATTTGGACCTTATGATGCTTACACCTATCATCTTGCTTATGAGTCTCCTACCTTGAGTTACACTAATGAGATAAAGATCGAAGATGACTTATTGATTTGGCCAAAGCCATTCAATCATATGCTGAATATTAAAAACGAAGGAGACAACAAAATAGAAACACTCGTACTTTTTGACTTAAATGGCCGACAAGTTTTCCATCAAAATGTACTCGCTTCCAAACAAACTTCAGCTTGGAATCTTTCTGAATTAACGAGTGGAATTTATTTCTTGCGTTATCAAATCAATGATATCTCTTTTTCTAAAAAGGTAGTAAAAATCAATTAAAACATGTTAGCCAACCTTTCTTTACAAGTAATACCTATCAATCAAGAAAATGCTTATGGTGTGATTGACCAAGCGCTATTACTTATCAAAAAATCTGGAATCAAACACATCGTAGGTCCATTCTCCACTAGTTTGGAAGGCGAGTTAGATGTCTTAATGAATTTAGTCGATCAAATTCGAAAGACTTGCTTTGAGGCAGGAGCTAATGAATTGATCCTAAACATGCAACTTCATTTGCACAAAAACAAGGATGCTTCTTTTGAGGATAAAATCCAACGATGGACTTAATGAATTGATTTTGGTAGTTGAAACAAAGAAGTTGTTTAAAGTCTAAATATAAAACAGCAAAAGTTGAAACCTGTCGAGCCGCTAGGCAGGATCTAAAAGTTTACCTGCGAAGGAGGTGCTAGATTAGAAAGCACGATTTTCGACAACTTTTACACCTGCTTTCAACATAGCCAGGTTTTGACTTCAAACAACTTCTTTACCTTACTTCCTCTTCGCTCTCAGCAAAGCGTTTTGTGTTTTTAGATGACTACACAACACAAACTGTGTATTCAACTGCAGCTGCTCCCCCACTCGTACTGACAAATGAAGACCCAATTGAAGGTATTTGGTCTGTGGAAGTTTGCACAGATAAGTATGCGACTTTTTATCTAAACGTTTGTGATTATGCCTTGCCGGTTGAGTTATTATATTTCACCGGAAAGCGACTTGAAGGACGGAATTTATTGGAATGGGAAACAGCTTCTGAAATTGATGCTTCTCACTTTGAGTTGGAGCGATCTAGAGATGGTCAGACCTTCAATTTTATTGGTGAGATACTAGCGAATGGTAATACGAATTTGTCAACGACCTACAGTTTCACCGATGAAGCACCTTCCATGTCTCGCGATTATTATCGACTTAAAATGGTAGATCTAGATGGGTCCTATGCTTATAGCAAAATGGTCATCATTGATCAAGAGCAAGAGGAATCCGCTCGTGTTTATCCAAGTATTTTTACCAACTATGTTTATTATGAAAAAACCTTTGAACGTGATGATCAGCTTGAAATACTGGTGTACGACATTAGTGGTAAGGTCGCTCACAAACAAAAATTCAGAGTAAGCAAAGGTCCTCAAAAACTTCCGTTTAATTTGGAACGTTTGCCAGCAGGCACTTACTTCTTGCAGGTTTCTTCTTTAGAAAGTCTTGCGGTGGAGGGGTTTAAGTTGGTGACTTATAGGTAGGAGGAAGTCGGAAGACCGAAGTCCGAAGACGGAAGTTTTCTTCTAACGCGAGAGCCCGCTAACGTACTTTACGTTAGCGGGCTCTCCATATTACGGGAAACTTCGGACTTCGGTCTTCCGTCTTCGGACTTCAATCTTCCGTCTCAAAAACTACAATCGAACAACAGATTCCACCTGCACCTTATCACCACTACTCATCTTCACAAAATAAAGCCCTTGACTAAAAGCATTTATATCTATTTGTAAAGTATTCTGTCCAGCGTGACTTTGCACTTTTCTTTGTTCAAGTATACGACCGTGTACGTCATAAATTTCGATTAGGCATTTTTCAGCAACTTCATTTTGAAAAACAATATTTAGAAGACCTGTATTTGGATTTGGCGAAAGCTCCATTTCAAAAACATTGGCATTCACTTCATCGGCAGAAACTCCAACACCAGAAATCAATACATTATCAATCTGGGCATAATCACCAACATCTGAGGTCTCAGGGTTTGTGAAATTTCTTGTTTCAAAACAAACTTCAAACTTAGTTCCAGCATAATCAGAAACATCATAAATCAAATGTTGCCAAGGCTCAAAAATATGTGTCACTGGAAAAAAGGAACCGCTGATTTGATTATTTTCTACCAAAACCCTGAAGGAACTTGACATCTTTACATCTTCTCCAATATTAGCCAAAAAGAAGTAACTGTATCGCTGACGCAAATCAAAACTTAATTCTATTTCCGTCATGTTCGTACCATCTACGCAATGGCACAATTTGGTAGACAATTCTTCATTGACATTCCATACATTGAAACTATCAGGTCTAACCAATATACCCGATTCCCAAGCTTCTAAAACATCTCCACCTTGCATTCGATAACCGTAATTTCCTGTAAATTCTGACAGGTCAGAAATGAAGCCTTCGGTATACTGCGTATGGTACAAGTAAAAAGAATCTTTTGAAGCCTCACCTGCCTCGAAAGTTACGACGTTATTAAATTTCATATGCTGTGGATTTATCACCTCCACACTAATTGAATCATTTGCATCAACAAAGTCAGGTGAATACTTTACCCAAGCTTGCACATCGCTCAAACCAAGTGCATTGGACTGATCTAATGGCGTTGTAAATTCATAACTAAAGACATCGTCACGATAATACGTTTGCGCTAAAGTGGTACTTTCATTCACCACGTTGACACCATCGGCCGTATAGTAAACTTGAATTTCTTCTCCTGCACCTATCGAATCACAACCTAAAAATGTTGTTTCTATTTCCACATTTACAGATCCCATAAAGCAATTAGAAATTGGTTGCACCATTTCAGTTGGCGTAAAGTCTGTATTTTGAAAGAAAACGTTTGACACAATAATGGAAACAAGATTGTTACCCTCATTTGGATCTGTCTCATAAGCCATCCAAGCATTAAGTTCATGATCTCCAATTGCTTGTAAACCATTTACTGGATTTGTAAAAGTATAAGTGATTGTATCACCACCTACTAAGGTATTACTCAACAAAATAGTATCCATGAAAATTGGCCCTGCGTTTACTTGAATCGCAATCGGAATTTCAGTTCCAGCGAATAATGGCACCTGACATCCTTTGTAGGTAAACTCTATGGTTGGATATTCATTTGAACTTAATCCGCAGGTTAAGCCAACAGGATCAATAATTCGTAGCATTTCAAAATCGTTGTCATCTGTCAAGTTTCCAACACCGACTGCACGCCAAGCATTTTTTGTTTGTTCTGATTGGAAAGAACACTCTCCAAATAAATCTTCAGCAGCTAAAACCGAACCTCTACGAGCATCAATAAATTGAGAAGATTGCGTTAAGTAATATCTCAAATTACGGAAAGCAATTAGTCCAGCTGTATCTTGCCCCAAAGGCATTACATTGTAATTAAAATTATCATCATTGGTACCAGAACCACCTTCTGAAAGTAAATAGAACCAATAATTTTGCACCCCACTATTGATGTGAACACCTCCGTTGTCAAATGCTCCAAATTCCCAATAGTCACCACGGTAGGTGTCAGGATTATCATCTGCGTTTGGATCTAACATATTTCTAAAACCATCACTTGCGCCATCAAAATCTTCACCGATTAAGTAATCAGCTGTGTTTGGATCACCTCTAAATTCAACCATTGTTCCAAAGATATCACTAAAGGATTCGTTGAGTGCTCCAGATTCATTCATGTAAATAAGGCCTGCTGTATTTCCAGTAATACCATGTGTGAATTCATGTCCAACTACATCTAAGGATGTCAACGGTGACCAGGTGCCACTACCATCTCCGTAACTTGCCCAACTGCCATTCCAAAAGGCGTTGACCATTCCATTACCAACGTGAACGATATTAATCAGCGCCATGCTATCCCCATCTATCCCAACATAATTAAACTCCTGATCAAACAAGTCAAAGGTTACCTGCGCACTATAATGTGCATCGTTAGCAACTTCGTCTTGCGCAGCGTTTACGGTGTTCCAATAATTATCTGAATCAGAAAAAATAGCTGCGTTTACTTCTGTTCCATTTCCTGTAATGATAATATCTCCGTTTGGATTATTATCGTTGTATGTTTCAATTCCGTATCCTCTAGTTGTTTCTCTAAGGATGAACGAATCAGGTGCGATCGAATCAGTCATAATGGTAACAGTACCGTGATACTTCGTTTCTGCTGTAGCAGGTACATTGGTCGTACACATCACATCAAACTGGTGAAGTACAGCTCCGGTACTTGCATCAATAACAACTTGCTTACGAAAGATAGGTTCGTCTGCAGTGATAATCATGCTGTACGCTAATTTATAGGCTTCACGATCTTGATTGTAACTGGGATTGTAATAAACCAATTCAGGATCTGGAAAGAAGGTTGCTTCATGATCATGATGTGCATGCTTGTGTAGCGATTCCGCACTTGGGTTATCCCAAATATATTGATCAGCTGGTGTCGCTGCTAAAGCTAGGTCGATGGCTTCAGATTTTGACAAGGCTACAGATCCAGCTACTTCTAAGTTTTCGACCCATCGTCCATTAAAAGATTTCACGAAACCATTTTGTTCATGAATAATCAGTTCTGCAGCGCTGACAGGAACCCCATCGTGATGCATTTGAAAACGATGATGCGTCATTCCAATTTCATCTGTGTCAGAACGTAGTGGTACCCAACGATCATTGACACCAAGCCCGAGATTTCTACTGTACTGAGCCAGTAATTGATTGGAAGTTAGATGTGCATTTGCTTTTGCTTTATACCACTGACCTTCGCCAATTTGGTAGTAAGGTAGATCACCATTGACCGGCGGAGCAACTGCTGTATTGCTTATAAATTGAAAGCCTAAATAAAGGAATAAAAGACTCAATGAGCCAGAAAGGAATAAGTTAAGATTCTTCATGTCCGATTTTAATAGTTTACTAGTTGTTTCGAATCTGAAAGATACGGTAAGTAAACGAGAAGGAGGAAGGAGAAGTTGGTTTTAAATGACTTTTGTAGGACAGGAGGAATTAGATTAAGAAGCTTTGTGATGGAATTTACCTGATTTTAGTTTGATTGCTTATTCAGAATGGACGGATGTAAGGTTTGAAGGAGGGAAGGCTTGAGGGTTTGAAGGGCGCGTAGTACGTGAGAACTGGGGTTGTATAAAAATGTACCATTTGATGAAAATCAAAATCAAAATTTCATTTAAAAAGCCCATTAATGCAGTTCTTACAACTTACTGACAATCATGTTACCTAATTTAACCTTAGCAGTGAAAATTTTGATTGGCACTTTGATTTTGACTAAAACATACCTTGTGGAATACCCAATTGTATCTACACGTTTAAAGGGCCCTTCAAACCTTACCTCCTTCAACCCTTCAAACCTTACCTTTCTCCCTACCGGCGCCAAATCAATTCAGGAATCACAGCATCCTTCGCTACAATCTCCGCCATATACAATTGAAAGATAACAGATTTTAGCATTTTGTCAGAAACCCAACCGTGGATAGCCCATCCGGTGCTGTGAAACCAACGTTCAACATCTTCGAGAACAAGGTCATGTCGTTTACTTACCAATGGAATAGAGTTCGTTTCATCTTGCTGGAAGGCATCACAGCGATCATGAATGGTTCTTAAAACACGAATCACATTTTCAGGTTGCTCTTCCAATATCTTATCTGTTGCAGCAATCACGAAGCAGGGCCAAGGCGTTTTGTATTGTCCTACCCTTCTTAATTGGCCAGAATCGACATAAGGCTTAGTGGTATATTTTTCCCAGTAAAAAACATCGGTTTCTAATTTGTCTAAAGAATCAAGGGCACCTTCTAAATTTTTTATGACTTTAAACTGCTCCTTTTCAATCTTTTTCCCATTGCTATTGGCGTCTACGATTGCCATCAAATGCGAGCCAGAACCAAAGCGACTAATCGCATAGTTTTTATCGTAAATATCCTGATAATATTTTAGTGAATTTTTCACAGAAGTATGAATCCCCCAAGTCAGCGGAGTTGTGATATACTCGCTAATAATTTTACTAGGGTTACCATTTACGATATCAGTGATAATTCCCTCTGTCAATAAAATACAAAGATCAATTTCTCCATCCCGAAGCGCTTTTGTCATTTGCCCTGTACCTCCTCTAAATGTCGTCCATTCAACATTAATTCCTCTTGATTCAAAGGCTTTTCCTTCTATAGCTAAATGAATAGGCAGGTTAAAATGTTCGGGCACACCTCCTATTCTTATGGTGTTTTTATTCATGGGGCTAAGATAAGGAATTTTGGGAAAATTTGGACTCGTGGAGTGCAAGGTTGGAAGTGGGAGTTGGGAAGTGGGAGGTTTCCTACTAACGCAGAGCCCGCGTCCGAGTGAACCTTCCACCCCCCAACCTCCAACATCACCGAAATCAAAAAAAATACTTTTTTTCTAGCATCCGTGCAACGTTTTCCCCATCTCATCTATTTACTTATCAACGGATATCCTCACTTTACGCTGAACTAATTACTTTATAAAAATAAAACAATGAAAAATCTGTCCTATATATTATCACTTGTCGTCTTAATCGCTTTTGGCTGCCGTAAGTCAGTGGATGATCTAAAAGTTGAAGAAGAAAATCATGTACCTGAATTTTTAGATGGCTACGAGCCTGCAGAAGAATTAGTCACTGGTTCTGTGTTCGGAACGGTAATAGATGAAACGGGAGCCGCTGTAGCAAACGCCACTATAAAATTTGGTAGCACCTTAGTAAATACAGATACCTACGGTTCTTTTCTATTCGAAAATGTAGAAATGAATAAAAAAGGTACTTACATCGATGTCAAAAAAGATGGCTACTTCGATACTGGCCGACGATTCTACCCTCAAGATGGTAGTACCAATACAATCAAGATTCAACTCATTCCTATTGTTTATAACAATACTTTCGAAAGCACTGCTGGAGGTACTATAAATCTTCAAGACGATGGCGGATTTATTGTATTTTCACCAAACAGTATCGTAGATGCAAACGAGGAACCATATACTGGAACGGTGGATGTCGCAACGGCCTGGCTTTCACCAGATGACAATAGCATACTAAATCGAATGCCCGGTGCGCTGCAAGGTGTCAACCTTTTAAATGAAGAAATCGGTTTGCTAACATTTGGAATGGTAGGTGTAGAACTACGTGGAAGTACTGGACAAAAACTGAATATTGCAGAAGACGCTACAGCTGAGTTGCATATTGATGTTCCTAACAGTTTAGAAGCTGCTGCTCCTGCAGAAATTCCGCTTTGGTCATTCAATGATACCTACGGAATTTGGGTAGAAGAATCTAAGGCTACCTTGATAGATGGATTTTATGTGGGTGATGTAAGTCATTTTTCCTTTTGGAATTGCGATGATCCTATCAGCTTAGTGTATATGGATTTGATAGTTATTGACGATGCATCAGGAGAACCGATCCAAGGGGTTCAAGTAAACATTACCACTACCTCTGGTGCCATTTCTACCGGATCTGGCTATAGTGATGCGGAAGGAATTGTGGCAGGATTCATTCCTAAAGACCAAGAATTAATCTTAGAAATTTTATCTCCTTGCGGAGACGTTGTGTATAGCCAAGCTATTGGTCCATACGATGCTGACGTTAGTCTTGGAGAATATGGCATTACCAATAATTCTGTAGTGATTAGAGGCGAGGTCAT
>CALGLS010000360.1 GCA_937959375.1 uncultured Saprospiraceae bacterium | reverse complement strand
GCTTCATTTTCGACCACTAGTACACCAAACATTTTACCGATAACAACTCCTGGTCGATCATCTTCTAATCCAAAGTTGTGTTCCCAGTCATTTTTTTGTTTCAGGTAGTTTTGTAATTCTTTTGCGGCAAGCAAAGCCAATGGATGTGGCTCATAATAAAATGGAAAAGTGAATTGCTCAGGCAATGTATAGGAATCGGTGGATTCGCGAAAAGGTATGAAGCACTTGGGTGGCATGTAGTGATTTTGATTGAGTGCGAAAGTACGAAGCTTTTTGCTTATTTTTTTAACGGTGATAAGTTGATTGAATTTGGATTGTGGATCATTACTTGGGTTTGGTTTCAGTGACTTAGTGTAGGAACTGAATATGAAATATAGACGTTGTTAGGATAAGTAATAGAAAATAGTTGACAATAAATCGGTTAAATGTTAATGCATTAATGACTGTTTGTGAGAATTTTAAGAGATAATCATATGATTTTTTGATATTGTTCCATTGAAAAGCTTAAATTGACATAAAAATTCATCAAAATGAGTGTAATTATAAATATACCAAGCCATCTAAATATTTCAGATTTTGAAGTAACTATGATCATTGCTTCAAAGTTATTCAATGATGGAAAATTGAGCTCAGGGCAAGCAGCTGAAATTGTTGGATTGTCTAAACAAACTTTTATTGAATTAATAGGCAAATATGGAGTTTCCGTTTTTGGGGCTTCAGAAGATGAACTTGAAAATGATATAGAGAATGCCTAAGATCATAATTGCAGATACAAGTTGTCTAATTGTTTTGGATCAAATTGGAGAACTTTCAATTTTGGAAAAGGTATATACCGAAATAATAATAACTCCAGAAGTACAACAAGAATTTAAAGGAGTGATACCGGATTGGATAAAGGTAACAAGTGTGACCGATAAAAAGAGACAAAATATTTTAGAATTAGACTTGGATAGTGGAGAGGCTAGTGCAATTGCTTTAGGTTTGGAAAACGAGAATTCTTTATTGATAATCGATGAAAAAAAAGGTAGAGCTATTGCTAAGAAATTAGGATTACGAATAACAGGAACGTTAGGAATTATTGTAAAAGGGAAGGAACTAGGAATAATATCTTCTGTGAAAGAAATTCTTGAAAAGCTAGAAAAATTTGATTTTTGGATATCGGAATCCTTAAAAAATAAAATACTTACCAAAGTCGGAGAAGCGTAAAAACTGATTACTTATATGCAGTAGCTATTCCTTAACTCGAATTCCCCTCAATCCACTCCAACACCAAAGGATGAATCTCAATACTAGCATTCCTAGAATGCAAAATCCGAGGATGATTGTAATCTTCCTTAAATCCCAGTGCTTTCGAACAAAGCAGCAATTTATTTTTTGGATGACCAAATGCGTTTAAAAAATGTTCGCAACCAGAAGGTGGTGCAATAAAAGTATCGCCAGCTCCACAGATTGAAAGGATTGGAATTTTTATACCTACCATTTTGGGAACATAATCCGTTCCGTCATCACTCAGAAATTTTTTAGATAGATTCCAGTTGAACCACTGCTTCATGGTGTGGTAAGTCTCATCGTGTTCGCTACCCGTTTTGCTTGCGGGGACGCGACCTAGTATTTTTGCAGCTTGTTTGCCTAACCATATTTTTACGAAATTGAAACTGGAATTAGCTGCGCCAAAAGCTTGACAACCGAACAGCGTAATTGATTCAATCCTTGATTTCAAGTTTGGATAAGCAATCAAAGCGATAGTGAGTGCAATACCTCCACCGCTGTGTGTGATGCAAGCTATTCTTTTTATGTTCAATTCATGATAGAGATAATCCAATGCTATTTTGATATCTTCTTTTCCGATTGTTTCAAAGTTGAATGGAATGTTGTTGTATGAACTAGCACCATGATTTCGCCATTCCATGATCCAACAGGTGTAGCCATTATTGGTCATAAGGTCAGCGATGCTTAGACAAACTTTTTTGTTGGAGAAGGTGCCGTGTGTGAGAAAGATGTTTTTATTGGTTTGACTCTTTTCGGAAAATACTTTCCAAAGCGCTAGGTGTTGATCAGGACTTGTTTTTATTTTTATTAGTTCTTGTTGCATTTTTTTACTGGAAGTTATTTTCTTGCCCGCTAACTAGGATGGGAATACGGATTGAACGGATTAAACAGGTTGGGGACGGATTTTTTTCTTTTAACGAGTTTGTTTTTAAGCGGCTCATTTAAGATATCTTAGATGCGTTGGAAGTGCTTACATCTTACGAGAAAAATCCGTTCCTTATCCGTTGAATCCGTTAGATCCGTGTCCCATCCCCGTTAAAGGGCTTCACTTAATACAGGATTTTCTTGTTTGACTTTTTTCTTAAAGGATGCTTAGGGCCTAGTCGTTTTCAATTCTAAGCTTCCGAAAAAAATCCGAGCTAGAACATCTCAATATTTATACCAATTAACTACCTTTAAGTCTCACAAAAATAACAATAAAAATGTCTTTAAAATACAGTTCAAATTTTGATTTCATATCGAAGGTAGTTGATCATTACGATAAGTTGAAATATGCTTTGTTAGAAGCACAGACTTTCAATCCTGATACTTACGGTTTTCCGAATTTTTATTACAAGGTAATGGAAACGGATAAGCTGCGAGTAGATGCTTACAAGAATGCCTTCAAAAAGTATAGAGGTATGAAAAACAAGGTAGTCTGTGAAATCGGAATTGGCACATTAGCATTAACCAAACATTACTTAGACGATGTTAAAAAAGCATACTTAATTGAAAGTAATCCCAATGTAATTCCTTTTGTGAAAAGAGAACTCAAGAAAAAAGGTTGGGATAAGAAAGTAGTCTTAATACACGGGGATGCCCTCAAAACGGAATTGCCAGAAAAGGTGGATTTCATCATCGGAGAACTCATGAGTGTATTCTGTGCCAACGAATATCAGGTGCAAATTTTCAAACATATGCGTCAGTTCTTGAAGCCAAAAGGAAAGTTGATACCCGGTAAAATTATTAATCTTGCTCAACTTAGCTTCGCTGATTTTGATGATAAGCACAAGCATTATCCTATCTTCTTTACACGTCATCTTCCTGAGCAATTTACCCCTCAAAAAGTTGTGAACACGATTGATCTATACAAAGAAAAGAAGCTAAACATTGTTCGTAAAACAAAATTTAAACCACTCCTTTCTGGAACAGTCAATTCTATCTATATTCATTCTTTTATTGAAGTAGCGGAAGGTTGTAACTTTACAGGAACGGATAGTTTGATGCCACCTACTGTCGTGAAATTAAAACGTCCAATGAAAGTGAAAGCAGGGGAGACCGTGGTCTTGCATTCAGACTTTACTTATGG
>CALGLS010000359.1 GCA_937959375.1 uncultured Saprospiraceae bacterium | reverse complement strand
TATTCGGTAGAGTGATCTATGTTGAGGTAGATGTTGTAAATTTCTTGTGTGTCCCGAATAGGAATGGTGTAGTTTAACTTGTTGGCGTACGTCCAGATATTCTGATCCATCATTGTACTTCCTTCGAAGTAATAATCAGGTTTGCAACTACTGAGAGTGGCGATGATGGTACAAAGAATAATGACTTTTAAAGAAGAGACTAAGGACATTGGAGATGGTTTGATTATGGTGGTTGAAATGGTTGGGGATTGAGGTTGGAAGTTGGAGGTGGGAAGTTTTTCTACTCATGCGGAACTCCGCAATCGACTGTACTTCCCACTTTCAGGTTCCAGCTTCCCACTCCCAGCTATCTAATAATAACAAATTCAGTCCGTCTATTTTTTTGACGTCCCACAGGATCTTCGTTACTAGCGATAGGAAGCGTTTCTCCAAATCCTTTATAACTAAGTCTATTGCTATTGATTCCGTTGCTAATAAGATAATCGTAAACGGCTTTTGCTCGGTCGTTAGAAAGTACCATGTTGTCTTCAACAGAACCAACGTTGTCGGTGTGTCCGTTGATACGAATAGGTAATTTCGGATTTTCTTCTAGTAGATTTTTCAAACGATTGAGCTCACTAATAGATGCATCTTTTAATGAGGCAGATCCCGTTTCGAAAAAGACATTTTTTAAAACGATTGGCTTACCTTCTGCTAATGGACTAGAAGAACCTGATGTTCCCGTTGGTTCGTCATTAGCTGCAATCGTTGGTATCGGTTGCAAACCAATCTCTAGGATAAAAGGTTCGTCTTTGCTATTCGTTTCAGCCAATGCAAAGTTCTCTGAATGAAAAACATATAATTCTTTTGAGACACTTAGTGCATAATTTTTACCTAATGGTAGGCAAACTAAAAATTCACCATCTGCATCGGTCTTAGAAAAGGCGTGTCTCTGGTTATTGCTAAGATCAATAAATTCAACTTTAGCTTCAGCTAATTTCTTTTTAGTTGAAGCGTCGGTCACATTAGCTTTTACATAAGTGACAGGCTGTGGTCGTGCTTCCTCATAAAGTTCAAAACTATAAAGATCTAAATCTGCTTTTCGAGAGATGTCATCTGTAGCAGTATTTTCTGTCTTGTTTTTATCTCTTGCGAAAAAAGCTGTTTTCCCGTCAAGGCTAATCACCAAGGTACTTTCTTCCGCCTCTGTATTTATAGGATAACCTAAGTTGGTCGGTTTACCCCAAGTACCATCTTTTTCTTTTCTGGAAAAGAACAAATCATGCCCACCCATACCTGGATGACCGTCTGACATAAAGTAAAGGGTTTGTCCGTCGTGATGTATAAAAGGAGATTGATCATGACCTTTTGTATTGATGACCTCACCTAAACTTTTGGGCTTGCCCCAAACACCAGCTTCATCACAATGACTGACGAAGATATCTTTTACACCGTATCCGCCACTGCGGTTACTGGCAAAATAAAGTGCCTTACCATCCGCTGAAATACTAGGTTGTGATTCCCACGCTCGTGTGTTAATCATGTTGCCCATATTGGCAGGCTTGGTCCATTTTCCTTTTTTGTTTTCTGAAAAGTATAAATCGCAACTACCATATCCATCTCTTCGGTCACAGGCTGTGAAGACTAAAAATTTACCATCAGCAGAAATACTCTGTGCACCTTCGTTGAGGTCAGTATTGATATCATCCATGGGGACACCAACTTGCCAAACGGAATCCTTCTTTACACTAATGTAGAAATCCTCTTGTCCTCTTACCCGTTCTGTGTAGACAAGGACAGACTCATCAGCAGTTACAGATGGTAGATAAGCAGAATTAGTTGTGTTGATTTTATCGCCAAGATTGATCGGATTGAAAGGAACTGGTCGTCCTTTTGAAGTCAATGAAAAATTGCAAGTTTCGATATGCTTTTTTGCTTTAAGTAAAAGCGTTTCATTTTTAGATCCGGATTTTAGAAATTGCTCAAAATGTTCAATACTCTCTTTGTATTTTTCTAGTTGCATTTCTGCAATTCCTAAAACGTATAGTACTTTCTTTTTGTAAGCAGGATCGATGGCTATTGCTTTTTCGAATCCAACTTCAGCTTGAGCGTAATTGTCCATGTCGTAATGCATGGCAGCCCACTGAATTTGAGCATCAATGAATCTCGGAGCATTTTTAAGCGCCTTAGCGTATTCGCTTATAGCCTTTTTATTATCTCCTTTTTTATTGTATTCCATTCCCTTCTCGTAATACTTCTTAGCCTTGCCGCTCATGGTCTTTCGAGTCATATAGGGACCATTGCTTTTAGCTTCTTGAGCGACTGCACATTGTAAAAAGAGAAAGAGACCAGCAATGATTACGGAAACGAATTTTAGTTTTTCCATCAGTTAGATAAATTTATTTGTGCCTTGGGCTTACAAAGTTTTGATGTTACATACTGTGTGTCTAGTTCGTATGGAACTAAGAGCATGTTTAAATTTCCATTTAATTGCAAATCAATGTTTTATGAACCTCGCGTCCAATTTTAGAATTCAGTTAGCTCGCTAAACTCATTAAAAAATTGTTAGCGAGAACCATAAACTCTTGATTTTCATAGGAAAC
>CALGLS010000358.1 GCA_937959375.1 uncultured Saprospiraceae bacterium | reverse complement strand
TATGATGGTGCCAATTTTGACCGTTTCGTGGCGGAAAAATATGTGGAAAATATTGATGAACACTGGAACAGAACACCGCCAGTAGCTGGAATAGATCCTCATAGTTGTTCTATCAGATGGACTGGTAAACTCAAACCAGAGAAATCAGGAAATTATAAATTTTCGGCTAGGGTTGATGATGGTATTCGAGTTTGGATAGGTGATCGTTTGATTATTGATCAATGGGAACTTAATGACGTGGGCGTGTTCCAGAGTTCGCTCGATCTTGTGGCAAATCAGGAATATAAGATTAGGATAGAATACTTCAATGCCCTGATCGAAGGAGAGGTGCGCTTGCTTTGGAAAATACCTAGAGATGAACTGAGTTGGTATGAGCGTATATTTGGAGAGGATCATAGTCATACTGTGATTGCACCGAAATATTTCTTCCTGCCGGATGAACCCGATCCAAATAAGGACGATGCAGTAGCTAGTATTAATATTGAGGAAACGAATACTTCCACAACGGAGGAGGTTAAAATTAGTAAACCCAAAAAAGAAAAACCAGTCAAGAAAAAACAGAAAAATAAGGTAGCACTACAACCAACAAAAAATAAACAACTAGAGGTTCCAAAAGTAACGGTCACTGCAAAAGAGGCAGAGAAATTTATTCCCAAAAACATAGCCTTCGAAAAATCAAAAATTGTTATTCTTGAATCCTCTCTTAATGAATTAAATACCTTTGCTAAGTTTATGTTGGATCACCCCAAAATAAATGTAGTGATAGAAGGGCATACTGATCCTGTAGGTGACGCTAAAATGAACCTAGAACTTTCGAAACAGAGAGCATACAAAGTAGCGAACTATCTTGTTGAAAAGGGAATAGATAATAAGCGGATTAAAGCAAAAGGCTTTGGCGGATCACGACCACTTGTTATGCCTAAAAAAGGAAGTTATCATCCAGCAAATAGAAGAGTAGTGTTTATTTTAAGTGGATTGGAATAAGTAGTTTGACCTAATTATTTTAAGAATAGACTTGACAGATATTTTTATTTCAGACGATTCAAAAAACGCAGACATAGCCTTAGCTACGGCGAGTATTTTTGAAGAAGTATGAGGTAAAAAGATCATCAAGGATATATTAAATTAATTATGTCAACCTACTTAATGTTTTAATAGCTCAATAATTTGTTGCGGAAAAGATGACATGGTTAAGAGTGTCAGTAAAATTGAAAAGACTTTAGCTTGCTTTGTCGTGGAAGTTTTTTAATTTAGTCTTTAATTGTTTTGAAGTCCGTTATTATATTGTTGAAATATTAAAACAAACCAACAAAATGAAAACTCTACTAAAGTTAGTTGTCCTATTCTCCCTCCTAAACATAAACTGCCAACTCACCAATAATGAAACCGAGTCCAATGCAGTAGATCGTTCAGAAAATCGATTTCCCAATTACATCCTTTTTTCCACAGAAAAGTGTCATGAAATTATCGACTCTCTTTATACCAATGCACCTAAACTAGCACCCGATTCAAAAAAAGAAGACCACTGTAATTGGATTCAATCTTTTAACCAAAATGTATCTGACGAAATATTAAAATACTTTGGAAAGAACGATGGAATATATACACTGGTAGGATACACTAGGATGAATGACGAAACGTACGTCAACTTTTACAATGGTGAATGTCGAGTACTAAATGATTATGAAGTATCTGAAAGCGTAACAGGGCGTTTTAATAAAAATCATAAGTGTGTAAATCCTAATGATCCAAAGTTAATTAAACCAGAAGGGAGATGGAATTCAATATCAAAGTACTATCCCAAAACACAAGGCGTTGAAAACGTGATTGCGTTATATTATAAAGGAGATGGCGAGAAGATTATTTATAAGAAGGAATAACTTTAGATACTAAGAGCATGTTTAAATTTAGTTTCCTATGAAAATCAAGAGTTTATGGTTCTCGCTAACAATTTTTTAATGAGTTTAGCGAGCTAACTGAGTTCTAAAATTGGACGCGAGGTTCATAAAACATTGATTTGCAATTAAATGGAAATTTAAGCATGCTCTTAATTAATAGTTCACGCAGAAATAAACCCTTAATAAATAGATTTAACCACAAAAGAATCAAAAGAAAACAAAAGATTGAACGCGGGTAAACTCTTAAGTCACATTGCGATCGTGGGCTTTTGTTTCCTTTTATGACCTTTGTGGTTAAAATACGCGATTGTTAAGTAAGTTTTTTTTAACGGTATAAAATTTATTTAAACAACTTAGCCCTAAAGCTAAGTTTAATATTAATTCATAAGGCATTCAAAAGGCTATCTAATTTGGCTACACATGCACTCCGCTGACGTAAAAAGATGCATGGACTATTATTAATCACTATTGCAAATTAAAGCCTACATTTGTTCTTCTTGGTTAGATTAAAAAACAACCCAATGTCACTACTACCACCAGAGAAAATAAAAGAAATGGCTGCCGAAATAGCAAAAGGAAACACCTGCTATATTCATCGGTTTACCACCAAAGTAACAACAATTGATAACACCACCGATGATGCTAAGTTGATTGCAAAGCAAGAAAAGCAAATAGAGGAGATTGAACGAAAAATGAAGGATCACGTCAAGGTAGTATCATTAACCAAAAATGATGAAATGACCGTCATGCGAGAATTCCTAGATGAGATTTCAGATCGATCTGTCCACAAACAATTGTCGCATGCACTTAATCGAAAGAATCCTTATCGCAACTTTACTACAGCAGTAGAAAGCGACATGGAACTGTTTCAACACTGGCGAAACTTTAAAGCCTTAGGATACGAGCGATGGGTTTCTAATATATTGATTGATGCTTATAACTATTGAAAATTCAAGAACGAAGAACTCGATTAGCAAAACTTTTCGTTTGTCGGACTAAATTGGAGTTAAGCGTGTAATTTGTATTTCTTTTAAAAGCGAAGCTTTTAAAAGAAATACAAATTCTGTTAATCCTGTCTCAAAAAGCACCTCCCCAAAAAGCATCAAATTCATAATTTTTCCATTCACTAGTTTATCTTAAACTAGCTTCTTGTATCGAATTAATGTATCTTGCCACCCAATATAACAGTGAAACTCATACAAGACATTAATAATGCTACACTACATCAAATCGGTACTAGAGCATATGCCAGCTGATTGGCTAAAGCTAACCACCCACCGTCTAGATATCTATAAGGAAAACCTAGCTAAAGTTGAATTTACAGAACACTTCGAAAGTTTATTTAATAACAATAATTTTAGCACAGCTGCACTAAGCAACTTACCAACAGCTTTCGATTACATTCGACTCGGCCACCCACTATCCTGTATACTAGAATGGACCATCGCAAAATCAAATAACTTAAAAGCATCCAACGTCATCAGTTTTTCCTCGGAGACCACCCCGATTTTGGCCATCCTAAGAAAAAACTTATTGGCAAATAAAAAGACTCAGATTGCTCACACCGGAGCATTGCCAAAGTCGTTTAATCCGGAAGTACTTCGATCCGTTTATGGTTATAACTTTGAATTAAAACAAGTAGAAAAAGTCGAAGATATTTCTACGTTTGACGGAACCACTATTTTTATTGCTCGACAAGAGAACGTCACTGCTTTTGATCTTAATCCAAATATTGACTTCTACGTCAACCTACATGAACACCTCGGGTCAGTTGTAGTAGCAAATGGCGAAAAGAATGAAAGCTATATTTCAGAAATTCAACATGTTCGCAGAAGAGAAACCATTGCGATGACGCCAGCTAATTGTCTCGCAGCCCTGAAGCTATTGGTTGAGGGAACACCAATTGATCATAAAGCAAGTAGTCGCGAAGTAAATAAAGCAACCGTTTTAGATGCAATCAAAAACATCACTGGTACCGCTACCAA
>CALGLS010000357.1 GCA_937959375.1 uncultured Saprospiraceae bacterium | reverse complement strand
GACACTCGAAATGGACTTAACAATTCTGATATTTTCATTGCGAGTTCTAAGGATCAAGGAAAGACTTGGTCAAACCCTGTAAAGGTTAACACAGATACTACGTCTAGCCACCAGTTTTTTCCATGGATGTCAGTAGATGCAAAAACGGGTGTTATTTATGTGGTATACTACGACCGATCAAGAACAACTGACAGAAAGAACGAAGTGGTACTCGCCTACTCTACGGATGGTGGTCAAACCTTTAAAAGTGAATTCATTTCAGAGTCCGCATTCCCTAGTCCGGGAGCATCTGTTTTCTTTGGTGACTATAATAACATCTCTGCACTTGATGGTATGGTACGGCCAATTTGGACAAGGTATGATAAAGAGGCTGGCTTGAGTGTTTGGACGGCTTTGATTAAGAAGGAGCTTCGGGTGAATTAGAGTTGGAATGTGAATTAGAGTTAGAATTAGAATTAGAATGGCCCTTTAACGTGAGGAATGGGAATTGAAATTAGAATGTCCATCTATCGCGGAGCTCCGCGTCAGATGGACATTCTAATTCACATTCTAATTCTAATTCACATTCCTAACGCTATCTCAAAATATAACGCACAGCAAATGCACCATAACCTCCTCCTAAACCGGAACCAAAGCCACTAATAAAGTAAGTAGGTACCCAATCAACAGTAAGACTGATAGGTGCTTGACTAAATTGATAATCCAAGCCAATATACCCTTGAATTCCGAAATTTGTGGTGCCAAAATTTTCTGGGTTGAGAAAGGAATCTCTCCACTTCCAAAAGAAAACAGATGCCCCACCTCCATAGTACCAAGTCAAACCTTCTAGTTCGTTAATAGGATTGTGAACCAGATAAGCACCACTAAGATTCGTAGCTCTGTATTGGTTATTACCACGGGTACCAACATATGCTTCAACGGCATGTCGGTCATTTATAAAATGTTTTATAGACGCAGAAAGTGGAACGCCCAATCGAACGCCTACCGCTGTGCCATAGCCATCTTGGCCCTGTAGATTAAAATAAAACAATAATAAAATTGGAAATACAAACCAGACTTTTCTCATAATCATTAATTTTTAAGGTTATAATACTTTCGTTTTCTTTGATCTAATGCTGTCGCAAAAGTAAACTTAAAATTAAAGTAAAATAGTATTCAGAAAAAAATTAATTTCTAAAATTCACTCGCCATCTACTAATTCCTCTCTAGTTTCCATCTCTAATTTCATCCTACGCAACTCCGCCTCCATCTGCTCCCGTTCCTGCTTTCGCTTCCAAGCCCACCAACCCAATAAACCCATCAGAAGGAACACTCCCCCAACTACAGTTGCTAGAAATGGAAAGGGTTTCTCCAAATCAATCGCCTCTCGACTTCCGATCGAAATAAATGAGGCCCAGAAAAATGGATGCGCTAAATGATGTTGATTATTTGCAAGGTAAGATTGCTTGGCTTCGCGAAGTGCTCGATCTTTTTTCTTGTTGCGTAGTAACTCCTGATAGAAAGAAGCCATGAGATCGGTTGCTTTTGAATCACTGACTTTCCATAAGGTGGTAATCAGATTACGAGCTCCTGCAAAAGAAAAGGCGCGAGCAGTACTCATCACTCCTTCACCTCGTTTTAATTCACCAGCAGCGGTTTCGCAGGCACTGAGTACCACCATCTCGGCTTTGAGATCGAGGTTGTAGATGTCTACTCCGAAGAGGATGTTTTCATCTCCCTCGGTTTGCTCGTCGGAGGTGAAAGCGATGTAGGAATAAGCTCCAGATTTTTCGTTGGCGACACCGTGAGTGGCGAAGTGGATGGCCTTATAGTCGGAAGCGTTTTGGAAAAAATTTACTTTGTTGGCTTCGGATTGGATGAGGCCTTTGCCTTTACAGAACTTTAGAATCGTAGCGACTTCATTTTCGTTGTGGTCTAGTGGCATGAGTATTTCAGAGCGCAAGGCATTGCCTTTATAGGGACTTTGAAATGAGGGCGCTATGGCCAACAGATTTTTGGCAGCAAGGGTACTGTGCGTCTCCTCCATTTCGTCCATGAGTGTGGTGGAATAGTTATAGGAAAAATTATAATGATGGAGTAAGTAGTCATGTGATTTAAACTCCCAAGCATTTTCTGGATAAGTTTTTAGCAGGGCTGCGAAGGGAAGATAGTTCAACATACCATCAGGAATGACAATCACATTTTCATTTAAATGCCTTTCAATGGGTTGAATTAAAAATTGATATAAGGTATGTGCCGAAACAACATAGGCTTCATTCATTTCATCTCGATCTTTGCTCTTGACTCGGTAGTTACGCATACTGTTGTAATAGCCGCTGATCTCTTCTTTAAAATCGAGTTGTTCATCCAACTTTCGAAAATGTACTTGATCTTTATTGATTACAAAAACATAGGCGTTATCATCCCCTACAAAATATTCGAGGATGGTATTATCATCAGTCAATCTATTTTCTTGGACACTTTTCAAGTCCGCTTCTTTTGTCGAGTACTTTAGATTATGGTACTTCGGATATTTTTCTTCAAAAGTTTGGATCAATTCTTCGTACTCAATTTTCAAATCAAAAAGCGCTCGACTAACGATAGCTAATTCAGCTGATTCAATCTGCTCCCCACTTGCTTCTAATTTATGTTTTGCTTTTTTCTTTTTGGTAATGGCTACTTTTAATGCTTGCTCTTTAGCCAATAAAGATTCAGGAATTCCTGCAAATTTCTCAGCTTTGGTTTGCAACACAGCTTCCATGAGTTGATTACTCTTACTCTTCTCAGAATACATGAATGCCGTGTTCACATGTTCCGGATTTTGATCAATCCCATAAAGCAGGTAACTAAC
>CALGLS010000356.1 GCA_937959375.1 uncultured Saprospiraceae bacterium | reverse complement strand
TGTATTCATGTTTGTTCAGACTGAACAATCAAGCTTTCTTATTGTCTTATATGTTTGCTTCTTTCTGATGTAAACCTAACTATTAGGAAAAATCTTTCAAACCAACACCCTCTGTATGAAACAATCACTTTTACTTCTACTCGTATTCGTTTTCTCTACAAGCCTCTCTGCCCAATATCCCGGCGCTGGAAAATGGAAGAAAAAGGAAAAAAGTATCAAAGGAAAAATTACTGGAAAAGTACTGGATCCACAAAACAAACCTGTTGGTTATGCCACGGTGGTTTTAACAGATACTAAGACTCAAAAACAAGTAAACGGAAACATTACCGACGAAAAAGGGAAGTTCAAACTCAAGGATGTACCCACAGGAACCTACACCCTTAGCATTTCTTTTTTAGGTTATTTGACAAAAGATATTCCTGACGTAAATCTAACTTTGGGGAAACCCGATTTCAATGTAGGAACCATATCACTTGCCCAGGACAACGTAACACTTTCAGAAGTTGAGGTGGTAGAAGAAGCGCCTTTGGTGGAAACCAAAATCGACAAAATAGTATACAACGCTGACAAGGACGTAACCAATGCAGGAGGCGATGCCAGCGATGTACTCCGAAAAGTGCCCATGCTCTCCGTTGACCTCGAAGGAAACGTAGCACTTCGTGGATCTCAAAACTTACAGATTCTAATCAACGGAAAACCATCTGGTATGTTTGCTAACGGTACCGCAGATGCACTCAAAATGATTCCTGCAGATCAGATCAAAAGTGTGGAAGTCATTACCTCCCCCTCTGCCAAATACGATGGAGAAGGCTCCGGAGGAATCATCAATATCATCACTCAAAAGAAACAGGTACAGGGTTACAATGTCTCTGTTAATGGCTCTCTCGGTACCCGACAAAATAATGGTAACATCGGCATCAACGCCACCAAAGGTCGACTCGGTTTCAACGCCAATACAGGCTTTTGGCACTCTTGGCCTAATGATGGTAACCTTTCGTTTGTACGAGAAGATTACGATGCCAACGGAGCATTAGTCTCTAGCTATGATCAATCTGGCGTCACCACTACTTCTAGAACAGGTTTCTTCGGAAACGGTGGCCTCAATTATGATATCAACGCCTATAATAATATTTCTTCCTCGATCAATTTTAGAGGATTTAGTTTTAACACAGAATCATCAAATCCAGCGACTTTCATTCCTGATATTAATGAGGCATTCAGGGAAATGACAACACGTGACGCTGACGGAAAAACACTTCGAGGAGGTTTTGATTGGTCAACAGATTATCGTCGCACCTTTGCACAAGAAGGTCGTGAGTTTACCGCTGCATTCTTATTAAATGGAAATGTAAGCAACCTCGACAGCGATATCAATTCAACCAGTAATGCCTCGGTCCTTGACTTTGTGGAGCGCCAAGAAAACGACGGTGATAACAAAGAATACACAGGTCAGATTGATTATGTGCACCCTTTCGGGGAAAAAGTAAAATTGGAGATTGGTTCAAAAGCTGTTATTCGCCGAATCAATAGTGATTACCAATTCGATCAATTTGATGCAGATTTGAATGCATACGTTTCTGATCCTTTCCGAACGAATGTTTTTGATTACCAACAAGACGTTTATGCAGGCTATACCTCCTTCACCTTCAACCTGCCGAAGGACATCGGAATCATTGCAGGTGTACGTTATGAGCATACGAGTATTGCGGGTGAATTTGCAACGGATATTGAGCCTTTTAAAAACTCCTATGACAACTGGCTTCCAAGTGTAATCGTTTCTAAGAAAACCAATATGTTTTCGTCTATTAAGTTGAGTTACAACCAGCGTATCCAACGGCCGAGTCTTTTTTACATCAATCCTTATCGGAATGATATTGACCGTAGAAATGTTTCTCAAGGTAATCCAAATCTAAAACCTGAATTGGTACATCAAGTGGAGTTGGGTTACAATACTTTCGTCAAAGGTTTGGTCGTAAGTAGTTCCATTTTTTATAGAAACACAGATGACTTGATCGAGAGTATTGTGATTGTAAACGATGAAGGCGTTGCAGAGTCTTTGTATCAAAATATTGGAGAGAACAACTCTATCGGCTTTAATACTTTTATTTCTAAAACCTTCAATAAGGTATGGACGGTACGAGGAAATCTTAGTCTCTTTACCTACAATGCTGAAAGCGATATTGAGAATTACGATGTAACCAATGACGGTTTACAATACAACTTTTTTGCAAGTACTTCTTATCAATTTAAGAAAGGTTGGAAGGCTGAGGCATTTGGATTTTATCGCGCGAAGGAACGTACACTACAAGGTGAGAAAACATCCTTTTGGATGACTAGTGTTGGTTTCCAAAAGGAATTCTGGAAAAAACGTGCAAGCTTAGGCATCCGAATTGTAGATCCATTTACTCGCAGCAAGATTTTCAGAACTGAGTTAGAGGATGAAGATTTTTATCAAAAATCAGAGTTTAAAATTCCGTTTCGATCCTTTGGTTTAAATTTTAAGTACACTTTTGGAAAACTTGATTTCAAAGCCAAACGATCTCGTTCTAAGATTAAGAATGACGATCAGAAAGGTGGCGGTGATGGTGGCCAACAAGGTGGTGGCGGTCAGGGTGGAAGCTAGATTTGAGTTAACTCAAAAGAATAAAAAAGCTCAAACAATTCATTAAAAATTGTTTGAGCTTTTTTAAATCCTACAATCGATTATTTTAACGAAGCGAAAAGCTACTCCACAATAACCCTAAAAGCACGTAACTCATCTCCTATCGACACCTCCACAAAATAAACTCCAGCTACATCATCCAACTCCAGCTCCAAAACTGCTTGCTCCACCGCTACCCGTTCATAAACCAACTGCCCAAGAACAGAATAAACCTTTACAGTTGGCTTCTCTAAATCTCCCAGATTAATTGCGAAGTGACCCTCAGAAGGATTCGGAAATATAGAGACTGCATTCAACAACGGATGCTCTACGTCGCTCAACATCACTTGAATACATTCTGTTGTATCGATACATCCATTTAAATTAATAATCACTGCATAAGCACCATCATTTGTTACAGCATAACTTTGTTCAGTCGCTCCGGGGATCGGTACATAGCCGTTTTCGCATTCAAGCCATTGATACGTTGCGTCGAAAGTTCCCGAAGTCATTATCGGTCCAATTTCCGTGATAGATAGATCAAGCTCATTGATCGTTAGGTCAAGCAAAACAAGGCTATCGCATCCAACCGAATTCATAAGGGTAACAGTAGCGGTGTTATTATTGGTCTCATAGGTTACGCCATCTATCCAAGTATACGGACCACAAGCTGAAACCACATCAACTGCTGGAACACTACTATAATCAATCGTTAAGTTCAACATAACAATAGAATCACAACCTGCTGTATCAGCAAAAACGACTGTTGCGGTATTATTATCAGAGGTGTACGTATTTCCATCAATCCAAGTATAACTATCACAAGCTTGCACATGATCAATTGTTCCTGAAGGTTGAAGCCATTGAATCATTTGCAAGAAATACTGATCACTTACACCAATTGTAAGGGATGAATTTATATTAGAACTACAAACGACTATTCTTCCTTGTCCATATTCTAGGACAGCTAATGAAGCACTTTCAGTTACAGAACCAAGCACTAAAACATCATACTCTTCTGAAACTTCTATCATCTGATCGGCAGGAAATGATAACTCTTGAGCACTCAGTCCCGTTAATATTTCATGGTTAGGGTTAACCATAATAGGAGGATGATCACTTGTGTTGTATAAATTGTAAAAAGTAATTGGATATGGAAGTATCGTAGGAATAATGGTTGCACTTGGTTGCATAAACGGGTTGGGTTGTTCTACAAAAAGACGACCACCTTGTTCGACGTATGCAATATAATCTGCAGCATTTGATTCTATAATTGGGAAATAACTTGTAGCTCCACTAGCCCAGGTACCGGGCAAATAAATGATATCAAACAATTCAAATTCAGCAAGACCAGCATCAGTTGGTATCACTGTAATGTTTGTATATCCTACAGTATTAAATCGCTCGGTTGGAACGTCCGGGTCTCCCGCATCTACGATTCCTATGCTTACGCAATCATTGACTGTAAAAGAAGCTCGAGTTGGTGTTGCTATTGGGTTGCCAGGAATCAGAATCGGTGCTAAACCATCTTGATTTTCATCATAGGCGAAAACCTGTGCTTTTGCATTATTTGTTGTAAAGACAAGGCAACATAAAAGGATTAGAAAATTCCTCATCATTTTTATTCCTGCTGGATGAGGTTGTCGATTAGTTTTGTTTTCAATATTCATAGCTTTTTGAATTTTAGTTTTCATAAAAGATTTTTGACCCATACATAAATGTGAATGGCCTCTAATATACGAAAGCTAAGAATAAATTGAGAAATGAATTGGCTAAAAGGTAAGGATTGTATGTTTTTACTACAAAATAAAAAACACTAAAGAGAATACGTTATGAAGTCGTTTGGGAAATAGCAGAAAGGAATAGGCCATTAAACGACCGTTAATTCGCGTTGGGAAGTTTTGATTATTTCAAGTTCAGATGAACTGGGATTCGATAAGTTAACTTTCGGCAAGGTGAAATAAAAACAAGCGCCTTCACCCTCTTTTGATTCTACCCAAATACGACCACCATGATCTTCGACGATTTTTTTACAGGTTGCTAAACCGATTCCAGAACCTGAAAACGTTTTGCGATCATGAAGTCGGTTGAAAACAACAAAGATGTGATCTTGATATTCTTTGTCAATTCCAATTCCTTGGTCCTTGACGAAAATCAAATAATCATCTCCTTGATCTTTAGCACCGATAGTAATTTTATTTCCGTCATTGGGTCCAAATTTAATAGCATTCGCTACTAAGTTTTGAAAAACCTGACTAATTTGGATATTTTTACAAGCAACACTCGGAAGTTCTTTTAATTCCAATTCACAATTTTTTTCATCTAATTGGATTCTAAATCCATTGATTACTTTTTGTGCGACAGCACCAAGGTTAATGAGTTCTTTTCTATTTTTGTCAACCCCAATTTTAGAATATTCTAACAAACCATTTAACAATTCTCCCATCTGATCGGTTCCTCCTACGATAAACCCTAGGTACTCTCTTATCGAATCGTCAAAGGTATATTTTTTTAGTTTTCGACTTAGTAATTTTGTAAATCCATTGATGTTTCGCAGCGGTTCTTTAAGGTCATGCGAAATGATATATGCAAACTTTTCTAGATCTTCATTAGAAGTTACTAATGATTCATTTTGCCGCAAAATTTCAGCATTTTTCGCTTTTAGAATTTCATTCTTTTCGACAGTTGCTTTATTTCGACTGTACAACAACAGGACAAGTAAAGTAAATGCAATTCCAGCACTTAAAAGAACAGCACATGTCATATACCATTTAGCTTTAGCCAATTCTTGATCCTTAGTCAACAAAACAATTTCATTCTCACGTTCCATTTTATGGAATTCAAAATCTTGTTTTAGGCTAGCCATTGACTCCATCATTTCTTTGGAATACAGCGAGTCTTTTAATGCAATGTACTGATCTGTATACTCCTTATATTTAACAAAGTCATCTTGTTTAAAATAAACCTCAGCATATTTTTTAGTCACTTCCTTCAAACTATTGGTATGCCCCAATTCCTGATATATGTTATAACATTCATCAAGGCCTTTTATCGCTTTATCCAGTTTATTTTGTCGAAAATTCAACTCCGCCATTTGTTCAACACTATACCCAGTAAGCAACTTATTTTCAATCACAAAACTTAATTCATAGGCCTGTTGTAAATAGGTTTCTGCCTCATTGTACTTTGATACTTGCATTAGAATATGACCGTGATTAATAGAAGCCCAAGCTAATTCTTCATCATCTTTTAACTGCTTGGCAAGATCAAGACCTTCGTTGCTATATTTCAATGCTTTTTCAAGATCACCAACAGAAGCCCAGGCACCACCCAATGCAGTAATACCGAACATGGTCATTTTAACATCCTTTAAGGACTTTGCAATTGCAATTCCTTTTTCGTAATTCTTTAAAGCTAGTTCACTTTGTCCTTGAGTTGCAAAATTATTCCCAAGGTCAAATAGCACTCCCATAACTCCTGAAGAGTCCTTCATGTCTGTATAATATTTCAAGGCATCCATTTGGTGTTTATAGCCTTCAGGAAATTTGTCTTGAAATACTAGTGTCATCCCAAGTAATTGGTTGACACTCGCCTTAAGTTTTAAATTATTGTGATTGACCTTAGGTAGGATATCTTTTAAGATGGAATACGCCTCTTGAATTTCTCCATTTTTATACAAGGCAGCTCCATAATTGACTGGGATGTCAATTAGATAGTCGGAAAGATCATTCGATATCGCAAAGTCATGAGCAGTTTTAAAAACTTGTACTGCTTTTGTAAAGTCTTGATTGCTTTTTAAAATTTTCTCACCAAGCTCATTTTGTTGTACCAACCATTTCTTTGGAGAGGCTATGCTATCTACAAAAGTCTCATTCCCATATGATGAGATTGAGAATAAGAAGAGCAGAAAAATGGTAAGACTTGAGGATTTCATACTTAGTTTTAAGAAAAAAAGAAAATGAGCTACATTGGTAATAAACACCAAGTAGCTCATTTTGGTACGACTTAGCTAACCCACTTATTGCGGACGCAACACCAATATCCTCCTCCCTTAATATTTGAGCAGTTGTCAGGCTTGATGATTTGCTTCTGATCTAAGTTTAATTTTTTAATCTTTTTTGATGCTTTTAAATTCATGGTAATGATATTTAGTTAATGAATAAAATTATTGAAATATTCCGAACACGTAATTTGATTACGGGACAGAAATGACACTTAAACTAAAGTTGGGGAGGAGTAATAATAAGGAAGACGAAAATTAATACGCAAAAACAATTCCAAAGGGCAGGAAACGAAACTTTTTTCAAAGAAAAAGCTACTGTATGTATGAAGTTTAACACAACTAAAAAACACATTATTTGTACTAGCCTGACTTAGTATAACTTATACATTTTCACAATGCTATTTATGAAATAAAGTGACAAAAATTTGGAAAGGTAAATTTAGGATTAGATTCGTTGAAAGTTTTCGTTGGTAGGTTTGCTATAGAGATTATACTTTAATCTAGACTTTTTTTTCGAGCCGGTCTAGCCCCCGACAAGCATGTAATACAGCACTATGGACAAGTAAAAGCTGTAGAGTTAGCTATAGGTCAATCCGGAATCTTACAAGAAATGGAATTCATCTTATTCCATCTTAATCCAAATATTCCTATTTCCAAGATCATTTTCGGTATCACCGATATGATCCATGCGTTTTGAACTAATTCCTTTCTTCTTCAGCAGGGAGAACACCTTTTTGGCGCGTACATTATCAAGACCATCTTCTTTACCATTTACGCCTTTGATTACATCATCTTCTCCATCAGAAGTAAATCCATAAATGGTAATGCCCAAATCAGGATAAGCGTTAAGTAGTTTTACTAAATCGTTAATTTGTTCATTAGCTTTGGAGCGATCAGACAATCTTAAACTATTCTTATTAAAGGAAAGATCAGTCATTTCAAATTTCTTAGAAAGGGAATTATCTGAATCACTAATATAATCTGCTAGATCACAAATACTACCTTTTGAGATACCGAGTTCTTTGCAATTTAAACCTCTAACCACCTGTTTTTGCGGTTCTCCACCTTCCCCCTCTCCTTTTCTATCAGGATCTTCCTTAGTAACTGGAGGTGTAGGAGGAGGTGATTCATTACAACCTTTTAAAAAGAAGAATACAGCAACTGACAAGATCGCAAAGATCAATGCTGCTTTAAGCAAAAAAGAAAACCAATTAAAGTTTTTAATCTCTACATTTACATTTGCATTTTTATTGTTAATGGCGAGTAGGCAACCGCTGTTTTGACTTCCATCTTGTGCGGTATCCATTACATTTTGAGTGGCGGTAAGTGTCGGACTTGCTGCTAATTCTGCGTAATATTCTTTTTCTTTGTCGGCTGGTTTAAAAACTTCAGGATTCTCCTCTCCCATTTTTTTGACCTCATCGATCAAAGACAATAAAGCAACTCGAATTTGATTAAGTTCAACTTGCCCATCTTGCACTCCTTTCAGTACTTGTTGCTTAAAAAAGCTATACCTTGCTTTCACAGAAATCAATTGATTGAGCAACTCACGTTCGCGAATATCTTCTACCTCTTCACCATCAACTTCTGCAATGAAATTTTCCAAATCTGAAAAGGCTTCGTCGTAACGCGCTTCCCCAATAAGTGTCCTGATTTTATCAATTCGTTTTTTAACGTAATCGCTATTCATTTCATTGGTTTTTTAGCAAAATTAATTCAATTGATCTAATATCAAATTTCCTTTGAACTGTCAATTAAAACGATATCATTTTGTTTACTCACTTAGGGTTTTATACATTTACTCTACAAAATAGGATTTTATTATTAAATGAGAAAATTTTACAATGTAATACGCTCCTAAGTGAGCTATAACAGCTTGATTATAAGGGATATCCAACAAAATTTTGGCAACAGCCAACCAAACGACATATAATGGACGAGCATAACGATCCTTACGCTGGTAGGACCAGATACGATCAGCATTCAGTTGCAATAGACGAACATCTTGCGAAATATTATGAAGATGATGAAGTCACCGTTTTTCACGAAATTGTTTCTCTAGACTTTCATCTTGACGTTTATTTCGTACAGTCTGAGCAGCATAATTTTAATATACTTTTGACGGCTGGAATGAGCAGCATGGCTATGATGTTACAAGATGGAATAGAAGATCCCGATCAATACAAATTTGCTGAGTTGATGTTGCTTTTACCTAAAGACATCGAGTTTGGAAACGTTCAAAATCAGGACAGCCAGAATGGTTGGATTGTTAATATACTAAAACAGACGGCTAGGTTTCCACATCACTACGATACGTGGCTAGGCATCGGTCATAGTATTCAAAATGATGAAGATGGTAGTCCCTATCATGAGGAATCAAAATACATGGGAGCAGTGGTACTTCCTTCTGTTACTTTTGAGGATGAATTTACCGCTTTAAAAGTTGGAGATAACTTGATAAATATCTATTCCTTATTTCCAATCTACCAAGAAGAACTTCAGTATAAAATTGACAATGGTTATAATGATTTTTTAAATTTACTAATCGATCAAGATGTAGATGAGATTTTTGAATTTGAACGAAAATCATTGGTTTAAAAAAAGTAATTATTATCTTAGATTTTATTAGCAGTAAAATATTTTATTATGAAAGTAGAAGCTACTACAGTAAAAGAATACATCGACGCACTTCCTGAAGACCGTCAAAAAGTCATCAAAAAAATTAGGTCGGTGATTAAGAAAAACTTACCAAAGGGATTTAAAGAAGTACTTAGCTATAAAATGATTGGCTATGTAGTTCCGTTATCAAAATATCCTGATGGTTATCATTGTAACCCTAAGTTGCCTGTTCCATTTATCAACATTGCCTCTCAAAAAAACTTTGTGGCTTTATATCACATGGGCGTCTACGCTAACCCTAAAATATACAAATGGTTTGTAGATGAATATCCTAATCATGCAAAACGCAAACTCGATATGGGTAAGAGTTGTATTCGTTTCAAAAAAATGGACGATATCCCTTATGATTTAATCGGCGAGCTGATGACTAAATTTACAGTAGACGATTGGATTGCTCAGTATGAGAAGAATTTGAAGAAGTAGATAGTGGTTAAAAGTTGGAGGTGGGAAGTTTCACTCAATCGCAGGTATCGCGTTAGATGGCACCTCCCTCTTCCAACTCCCCCTCCCTCCCATCATTTGGAAGTTTGCTAAATAAACATTAACTTTGAAATTCAAAGTACTTCTATTTTCAAAACATATATCCAAGAAATGAAGCAATATTGGAATTATCTGATTGGTATCATGGTGATCTCCCTACTTTTCCCATCTTGCGAAAGGGCACATTATACGGATAATCCAAGCGCAGATTTTCAATCTATTATTGACGAAGCAAGTTCCATTAACAACTATCTTTACGGAATAAACTTACATGTGGAAGCCCCTGGAAAAAACTTTTCGTGGAGTGGTGCTGCTGGTTTTGCAGATAAGGATTCATTTCCTCTGCTTACTACAGATCATGGTTTCATCATTTCAAGTATCACCAAAACGTATGTAGCAGCAGCAATCCTTCGCTTACATGAAGATGGGTTGCTTTCTGTAGATGATCCAATTGAGAAATACCTTTCAGAGAAACAAAATCAACAGTTAGTTGCGGGTGGTTACGACCCTGAGTCTATTACTCTTCGTCATTGTGCAACGCACACCAGCGGCTTGTTTGATTATGGAACAGATGGCGACTACACCAAACTTGTAATTGACAAACCAGACTATATTTGGACACGTGATGAGCAGCTCACTCGCGCCATGGAAAAAGGAAAACCGTACGGCCAACCGGGAAAAGTATATCAATATTCCGACACCGGATATATTTTGTTGGGAGCTATCATTGAAGACCTTACGGAAAAGGATTTAGGAATAGCTGTACGTGAACTACTAGACTTTGAAAGATTGGGTTTAGAAACTACTTGGTGGGAAAACTCTGAGGAACGACCGGAAGCGATTACCGATATGGTTCACCAGCATTTTTCAAATCAGGACACTTATCATTACAACACAACTTCTGACACCTATGGTGGCGGTGGCCTAGCTGCAAGTGCTCGAGATGTAGCCCTATTTTATCAATTATTATTCAGCAATAAAGTTTTCAAAAAAGCAGAAACCATTAAAATTTTATTAGAAAAAGCGCCTTTACCAGAAGATTATGTTTACAAACATTTAAAGAACAATCAGAATTCATTGGCTAACCCGAACACCGATTATCGTTTTGGTTTTAAGGTCATCGATATCTTTGGAAAGGAGGCTTATACTCATGGTGGGATATTGGGATCTCGGGTTATTTATATCCCTGAATCAGATGTGGCCGTGGCTATGAATTGTACAAATGGCTTTGCGAATTTTGTTTTGAAGCGGGTGGTTTTTAGGGCTTTGTGAAATCAGTTAGAGTTAGAATTAAAGTTAGAGTTGCAGTGAAGTTAAAGTTGTAAGTTTCAGTGGAAGGTACTTCGTCAATTAAAAGTGGGTTCACTACTAACGTGGTTTTAAACACTGAGGTCACTGAGGTCACTAAGCGCGTTATCGGGACAAACCTGAGTGACTTAGTATAAAACCTGGTGTGCTCTAAGTATTTGCGACTAGTAAATTTACTAGGTGGTTTCACTGCGTTTGCTAACGATTGACGAACAAATGGAAGGTACTTCGCCAATTAAAAATGGGTTCACTACTAGCGTGGTTTTAAACACTAAGGTCACTAAGCGCGTTATCGGAACAAACCTGAGTAACAAAATCTAGTGTGCTCTAAGTATTTGCGACCAGCAAATTTACTATGTGGTTTCACTGCGTTCGCTAACAATTGACGAACAACTATAAACCTATATGTTTAAAAACACGACAGATAAAATCGAATTAAATAAATGTCAGACATCATTTCCATAAACAAGCTTTCTTATTCCTATCAAAAAGGAAATCAGGTGCTAAACAAACTCAGTCTACAAGTACCTTGTGGTGCGATATATGGTTTTCTTGGAGCAAACGGAGCAGGCAAAACAACCACTATACGGAGCATGCTAGGTTTAATAAAACCAAAGGAAGGCAACATCAAGATTTTTGACCAATCAATAAACACAACAAATCCAGAGTACTTAAAAAACATTGGTTCACTAGTAGAGGCCCCAGCGATTTATGAACACCTCAGTGGCTTCCAAAATCTGAAACTAATTTGCAAATATTTAAACATCCCAAACTTTAAAATAACTGAAGTCCTAGAACAAGTAAATCTATTAAAGCAAAAAGACAAAAAGACCAAAGCCTACTCTACTGGTATGAAACAACGACTTGGTCTGGCCATCGCATTACTCAACGATCCTGACCTGTTAATCTTAGACGAACCAACTAGCGGACTTGACCCAAATGGCATCATTGAAATTAGAGCAATCATACAATCCTTACAACAATCAGGAAAAACTATTTTCTTATCAAGCCACCTACTCAGTGAGATTGAAAAATTGGCAACTAGTGTCGGAATAATAAAAAACGGCAGCATGATTTTCGAAGGTTCTATCGAAGCCTTGGAACAACTGAAGCATAAAAATTTGAAAGTAAAAATAAGAGTGAATGATGAACTAGCAAGTAAAAATATACTAAACCCTCACTTTGCAATCAAAACAACTGAAAGCAAGGTTCTGGAAATCGACCTTCAAACAGAGGATGACATTCCTATTATAATTGAAAAGCTAACCCTCGTTAAAATAAAAATCTATGAAGTAAGCCTACAAAAAAATAACTTAGAGGAATTATTTATTGACTTGACAAACACCAATCAATGAGGTCAGTAACTAGCCCATTCTTTAGCTGCATAGGTGCAGAATTGTACAAACTTAAAAGTGCTCCAGTACGCTGGTTGATTCTATTTGGGGGAATACTTGTTCCGGTGATGATTACCATTTCATTTCTGAGTTCTCCTTATCATAATACGACTTTGAACATCAATCCTTGGGGATATTATTTTAAGTTGACGAGTGATATTTTTTCAGCTTTTGTTTTTGTTCCTGTTATTGTTTTGATTACCAGTTTTGTGGTAAACATAGAACATCAAAACAATACTTGGAAAGGGCTTTACAGCATGCCAATCAAACGTGCTTATTTTTATTTTTCAAAACTCAGCGTCATTATACTATTGGTCATACTTAGCATTCTTGTATACTTTTTTGCGGCGCTTTTACTGGGATACTTGATGGCTTTGATTTTTCCAGAGTTTGAATTTCAATATTACTTCCCGGAGATGGGAGAACTGGTTCCACGATTTATACATCTGATGATAGGAGCACTTGCAGTGATAGGACTTCAATATTGTTTGAGTATGTATTTCAGAAATTTTTTGATGCCAATCGTAATTGGAATATTGGGTTTTATCATTGGATTTTTTGTATATCTATCTGCTTCCAAATTCGGTCTCTATTTTCCATATACGCAAACCTACTTAGTCAATGACTTGGATATCATTAGAAGTTCTTTAGACAAGGACACAGGTACCTTTCTCAACTATGTCGAGTACGCCAGTCTTTTACTATTTACCGTGTTTGTAGGACTTGGCTTATGGCTAGAACGCCGCAGAGATATTAAGTAACGAAAACTAATACACTAGCTTTTGGCAAAAGCATTCTTAACCATGCGCTTCACTATAAGCATATGAAAAGGTTTGACCACTGCGAAATAGAGCTTGCCTAGCGTATTGTTGTACTCCACAAGAGTGGTCACCTTAATATTGTTTTCTGGTTCCTTAGAGTCAAAAATGCTTACTCTAAAATTAAGATGTGAATCATCTTCTCCTAGCAATATTTCATCCGCTCGAATTTCGTAAATTTTAAAGAAAGCAACGCGTCCTCCTACCTTAAAGACTTGATTTTTTTCAATCGGAAAGTCTGTTTTCAAACCAAATACTTTGACTATTGCATTTCGTAGCGCCATCAAGGCTCTTACGTACTTTGGTGCTGTAGCAAAAATCTTGGTCGTAACAACCGGTAAAGGATCTATGTGATTGGTAGTGGAGAAAGTGTCTGCATAATCTGTCTTCTTAAG
>CALGLS010000355.1 GCA_937959375.1 uncultured Saprospiraceae bacterium | reverse complement strand
TATAGGTTTACGTTGGTAACGTAGTCTAGTTCGTTGAGTTTGCGGACGAGTTCTTCTTTTCCTTTTGCGCTGCGTAAGTTGACGTGGTAGAAAGCTTCTAGGTTGTCGTTGAAGCCTACATTCTTCAGGTTCACTAGTTTTAGTTTTTTGCAGTATTTTTTGAGTACGCTGGATAATTGATACTCGGCTCCTTCAGAAGATTCATAGGCAATTTGCAAAAGGTGTTGACGCTTTTTTGGAGAAGCGAAATCAGTAGAAACTAAAAGAATAATAACAGATGAAACGATTAGCGTTGCCAAAATAGCAACTTCAGCAAGACCAACTCCAGCTGCCATACCAACAGTCAGTGAAAAGAAAATAAATATAATATCTTGTACGTCTCTTACTGCCGTTCTAAATCGAATAATTGACATCGCACCTACTAGACCAAAGGCTCTTGCAAGGTTGTTACCAATGACCAAAATGACAACAGAGGTAATCATACAAAGTAAGACCAATGAATTAACGAAAGTCACTGAATAACTTGGCCCTCGATAAGTAAATCGATAGACAAGTGAAATGATCATTCCACAGATTAGTGCAATTAATAAGTTGGCAGCAATATCAAATATTGACGGTGAAAATATCTCTATTTGTTGAAATTCTTCTAACATCAGTTTTTCGTTTCTAGATGAAGTTGTTGGACAACTTCCGTGTTATAAATCGTATAATTCAATTCATTCGATTTTACTAATCGAAAGAGTTTCTAAACATTTTGCCGTGCGAGAGCGTCTCATAACGGCCACTTGTTTTAATCATGTTGTGTGCATCAATACACATGCAGTATTTGGAAGCGGATTCTTTATGCAAATTTAGCACCCCAATAATGGGTTTCATCCAAGCGGGACAAAATTGATTGAACTTCACTTCCAATATAAAATGACCAGATAAAGTAGGTTGTACGTGTTTTTCTGAAAAAAGATCATCAATTGTAGGATAAGGACAACCTCTTAGGTTTTTATCAAAAGTGATCCTTAGATTATTAGTTGGATTGTTGTACGAACTTAGAAAAGGTTCTCGTTCGTAAATAACGGTAACGACCGGTTTCATCTTACGAGCGTAAACGTTGTACCAGAAGCGTTTACCATTATCAAGCGCATCTTTCATTTTCCCGTCGTTCGTCAAAAAGTCTTCTAACTTATTTTCGCTACGCGCTACTTTCTTAAAATCTTCGAAAAGAATAGCTGCTCTATTTTTCAAAATCGGAGCTTCATACTTACGTTTGATCTCCATAAAAACCAAATTTTTACCATCTTCTAAGTTATAGCCTCTTAGTCTGACTTTATTTCTGTGTTTGTTGTGGGCCAATTTTGTCCAGTAACACTCAAAGTCTGGTGTATCAAAATAGATAGATCTAACAGTATAATGTTTATCAGGTTGAGAAGCAGCAAACTTATCCAGGACGGTATAAGGCCGAATCATGTCGCGTAACATATCAATCTTAGTCATGGGCACGAAGTATTTGTACTCGTACCTTAGTTCAACGCTCATAGGATTTTCTCTTTAGTATGGTTTATAGCCAAGCTAGGGTCTATTAGACGCAGCTTTATATAAATACCTGTAAAGGCATTTAAATTATCAGTTGTTGGGAAATGAGTGATTGATATTAATTTTTGAGAATCTTAGAATTTGCCATTTTCCTTCTCACACTTTCGTGCAAATGACAATGTTACATAACGAAGTTGTTTAAACTTGAGTTCTCTATTATTTAGGATCTATTTTCATAGATCTTTTCATGTATTCAATTGGGAGCACCTTACCAGTTGTAATTTTACATTTGATAGGCATTCCAGAAGCTATACCGGCTGCATTTTCAGCTGATACCGAAGCTTTGGCCAAAACAACGACTTCTCTATTGATGATTTCAACTTTTTCGCTAAGATCAACTAACTGAGCTTGTACTAATGTATCAGAGCCGTGTACTTCAAGTTCTATTTTGGTGTCTTCACCTATAAAGTCCCGATCTTTTAATTTGATTGGAATAATTAGGATATGTTCTTTGACGTCATCAATAATCAGTTTATCCCCTTCAATCCCTGTCTCATAACGCATGTGACCAGAGATAGGTGCGTATATATCGTAACTATCGTTGGTTGACTTAAGAAAGTTGATTTGAGATTCGAAAGACTTTATTTTAGCTCTAGTCAGGTTGATTTCTTCTGGTTTTTCACCTGTTGTGGTTACTCCAATTTTCTTACGAGCTACCTCAATTGCGATTTCAGCTTGTTTAACTCCTTGTTGAGCAACTTCCAGTTTCATCTTAGACAGGAGGCCATCTGCATGCATTTTCTCTGCACGAACTAAGTTCGCTTCCTTAAATTTTAAATCTTGAATGGCTTGGTTGAGTACTTCTTTGTCTTGGATGACCAACTCTTGTTTTTCCCCCGTAGAAACCTTTTCAAGGTTGGCTTTTTCGACATTTAGCTGATTTTCAAGGTCAACCAGTTGTTGAGCTAAATTAAGAGAAGCAATAGAAGCAACTAAGTAACCAGAATCAATTTGAGATGATATAGCTGCTTCATTAGCATGATACTTAATATTCACTACGTCACCACGATCAAATGGGAAAGTAGCATATTCAACTAAGCGACCAGATTTATAATTATGGAGTGTTTTAATTAGATTTCCATCTACATTTTTGTGTAATACCCATTGTTGTAGCGGATACACCTTTGCGGTAGTATTAAAGGTATAAGGTATCTCTACCGGTACAAACACGCTTGCAATCAGTAAAACGACCATCAATATTCCTACAGAACCTTTAAACATGGGACATTAAATCATTTAGGTATAAAAAAATCATAATTAACACGAATAGTTAACGATTTCTGCACTAACAAACAAAGTTAACTCAATATATAGGACAAAATCAAATCCAAAAAACGCTTTAGCAATACATTAACTATTTTACACATATAAATAGCATAAGAATGCTTGTGTTAGCTAATAATCTAGCTACTTTATTACAAAACCAATATGTCTAGCAATAGCATACTCATTATATACTTTAACTAGTGTAAATTCAGTAAGGGAAGTTGCTTAATATAGTTAGACAGAATAGGGAGAAAATGTCAATTAAACCGGTTAAAAGGGCATACAAAACAATGGTTGATGGGTTTGTATAAAGCTTTTCATTTAGTGAAATAACCTGAAACAGAATGTTTTGCACTTCTAATAACTACAAATTTAAGTAAAAACTTAGTCTTTTAAAAATTAAAACAGGGGTAAAAAAAGGATGTAAATTCTTTTTAATGAGTTTGTGACAGTAAAAACCTCTATGTTTATTGATGAATCATAAGATTTTTAATTTGATAAAAACCTAAAACACAGGCTTTGAATTGAAAAATGTGTCGATTTTCCGGTCAATTAGGTGAAAATTTGTTAAAAATCGAGTCTTTTTAACAAATTTACGTTTCGGCACTAACCATTTATCATATGAGTTATTTTTGATAGTTGAAGTCCTATAAAATTTTGTCAAATTATTTCAAATCTATTATTTTAGCCCCGAATTTTTATTGCATTTACAAAACTGATTTATTATGATAAAAAATAGCCTATTTCTCGTACTTACCTTATTTGTTTTTTCATGTGGTAATAATGCCTCCTCCCCTGCTACAGCAGTTTCCAACTCACCCGGAATTGAGGGATTCACCTTAGAAAATATACCTGGGTCTTCTGTTCAAAGAGCCACCAAAAAAGATGCATCAAACGTATTGATTGAAGAAGGACAGGTCGCAGATGGCAAGCGAACTGGGGCTTGGGTTACTTACTACCCAAAGGATGGTCGAGTCAAATCCATTACTTCCTATTCCAATGGTCTAAAAAATGGCGTTTACTTTGAAATGAATGATCGTGGATCGGTTAATATTCAAGCCAATTATGTGAACGATATTTTAGATGGAAAATGGGTTAAATATAAGTATGGTTCTAAAGCAGAAAAAGAAATTAATTATGCGATGGGGAAATTCAATGGAGCCTATCGTGAGTATCACAACAATGGAAAAATGATGAAGGAAGTCATGTATAAAAATGGTATTCAGGATGGCACCTTCCGTCAGTATAATGACAAAGAACAGGTCATCATGGAATATGTTTACAGCAATGGCGAAAAAGTAAGTGGCGGTATTGTTACACCTCCTGCTGAATAAAAAGTTAGAGCATGTTTAAATTTAGTTTCCTATGAAAATCAAGAGTTTATGGTTCTCGCTAACAATTTTTTAATGAATTTAGCGAGCTAACTGAATTCTAAAATTGGACGCGAGGTTCATAAAACATTGATTTGCAATTAAATGGAAATTTAAACATGATCTTAATTGTGGATCACGTTCATTTTGACAATGATATTTTCGTTAAAAAAGTGAGCCATAGCATATTTGAAACTGCAACAATTTAATGCTTAGTTACGACACTTAGAAAGTACAAATCTTAATCGAAGTGAAATAAAAAAAAGGTTTTTGGCTCTAGCCAAAAACCTTTTTTACTTTATCTCAACTACGAATTTAACAATGTAAACTCGGATACAATTAACTGATAATCAGTTAATTGAAAAAATCGATTAATTGACTTGAATTTTCGCAGTATAGTTACCTTGTTCAATTTTATCATTTCCTTCAGGGTAAGGATACAAATTGAGTAATTGAATTTTTTGGCCAGCAGCAGTCGTGGAGTTTCCACATTTCCCGTCATCGCCTTCACAGTTACCTTTAGCTTTTAAAGTCACGTTAGATGCTTTCCCACCTTTAGTAACTTCAAGGATTATTTTTGCCTCTCCAGCAACAAAGCAATTCGTGTTAGTTGGGCATCTTGAATCTTGAACGCTGACAATTTTAATATTCATATCAGACCCCAGGTCTGTTCCTTTTTGATCTACTTTATATACACCACTTGGTCCTGTCTTTTTTCCATCACTTTCGTCGTTTCCTCCCGTGTTAGTAGTTTCGTTGTTGGGTGTGTCTGTTTGTTCCGAACCGGTACCTGTAGTAATGCAAGAAGACAATACAAACAAGACCATTAGACCAGATAGAAGATAGGTGATTTGCTTATTCATGATTTTGATTTTATACTAATTTTGATTTTTTCAAATTTAGTTTTGAGTGATTAAAATTACAATTGAGATTGAAAAAGGTTGCTTATAAAAAACATGTCCAACTACTAACAATTGAAGTAGCTGGACATGAGTTTCGTTTAACTAATCAAATAAATTGATTGATCATTTACTTAAGTTGTTGTTTAGTTAGAGCATGTTTAAATTTAGTTTCCTATGAAAATCAAGAGTTTATGGTTCTCGCTAACAATTTTTTAATGAGTTTAGCGAGCTAACTGAATTCTAATCTAAAATCTAATCTATTAAAAATGGAGATTACACAAATTTTCTATCCGAAAACTAGGAAGGCATGGCGTAAATGGTTGGAGAAAAACCATCAGAAGAAGACTGAAATTTGGCTGCGATTGTTTCGTAAAGATACAGGCAAACCTTCGTT
>CALGLS010000354.1 GCA_937959375.1 uncultured Saprospiraceae bacterium | reverse complement strand
GGCCTGGACTTGGTACGATAGTAAAGTAATTAAAATTGAAGATCAGTCTCCGACGACGAAGCGCTTCTGGGTAAAAATACCCGGAGATGAAGTAATTGACTTTAAAGCGGGACAGTTTGTAACAATGGATTTACCAATCAGTGATAAGCGCAACAAACGTTGGCGGAGTTACTCGATTGCGAATGCACCTGACGGTACCAATGTACTAGAGTTTTGTATCGTATTGTTAGAAGGAGGAGCAGGTACGACTTATCTATTTAACGAATTAGAAGTTGGAGGCACCATTCGTTTTAAAGGACCATCGGGAACTTTCGTATTACCAGAAAAAATCGATTCAGATCTAGTGTTCATTTGTACAGGAACTGGCGTTGCGCCATTTCGAGGTATGCTTTGGGATATTTACAATCAAAAGAAAACACATCAAAAACTCCATCTAATTTTTGGAACGCGCCACAAAGAAGGGCTACTTTATAAAGACGAACTAGAGGACTTGACAAAAAAGTTGGAAGGCTTTAGCTACTCAGCTGCTTTGTCAAGGGAAGAAGATTGGGATGGTTACAAAGGTTATATACACCAGATTTACAAAGAAGATTACAAGACCGTTCGCCCCGATGTTCATTTTTATCTCTGTGGTTGGACGAATATGATTGACGAAGCTGTGGCTAACTTGATTGTGGAAATGGGGTATGATAAGTCTCAGATTCATTATGAACTTTATGGTTGAATGAGACCGCTGCGCTGTGAGATCGTTTCACTGAGAGATCATTTGGCCTGTGGCCTGCATTGAGAGATCGCTTCGCTGAGGGACTTCACTCAGCCGTAAAACCTACGTTAGAGGGAAAGTCTCTCAGCGAAGCGGTCTCTCAGTAGTGGCATAGCCGCTACGATCTCTCAACAAAGTGATCTGACAGCGAAGCGATCTCATAAAAAGTATCCCAGCAAACAACTTTCTAGTTCAAATTGTGTTATTTTTGTGTATAATTAATCTAAATAAGGATAGAAGCGGGTTCGTTTCTATTATGGAAAATATAAAAAAGAGAATTTATTATGGAAGATACTGCGACAAAAAGCCCAGTAATGCTCTACACGGAGCAAACGCCTAACCCGGAGTCACTAAAATTTGTGACGAACCGTATGCTATATAAAGGTACTGCTGATTTTCGTGAAGAAGAGTTGGCACATGAATGGTCTCCAATAGCAACAGCTTTATTTGAGTTACCTTATGTAAAGGGAGTTTATGTTTGTAATAACTTCGTTACCGTGACTAAGGAATTCAATTATGATTGGGCAGACATCATGTTGAAGTTGAAGGAATTCATCAAGGCTTATATTGAAGAAGGAAAGGACATCTTGAAAGATGGTTTTGCGGAAGCAATGGAAAAGTTGGAAGCAGAACGAGGTGCAGGATATGAATATTCTGAAGATGATGCTGAATTAGTAAAGAAGATCAAAGAGTTGATTGATACTTATGTGAAGCCAGCCGTTGAGATGGATGGTGGCAATATCGAATTCAAATCATGGAACAAGGGAATCGTAACCGTAGTGCTGCAAGGATCTTGTAGTGGTTGTCCTTCTTCTACAGTGACATTGAAATCTGGAATTGAAGGAATGCTAAAGCGAATGGTTCCTCAAGTACAGGAAGTAGTGGCTGAGATGGGATAATAGTATTGTAAAACGCAAAAAAAAAGGCTTTTGGTAATACTAAAGGCCTTTTTTTTTTGATGGCTAGATTTAATCTTTTCTTGCTTCTACGCAATCTTTCAACATCTTTCTAAAAAACAAGTCAATAGTCTCCATGTCGATTTCCTCTTCCGATTTTTTTGGTAAAGCCTCTGCATAAATGGAACAAGACTTACGACTTTCAAAAATAAATTCATCCAGTACTGCAATTCGTTTAACTGCTTTTCCATCGTTGGTTTCTTTTTTCAAACGAATGAGTTGATGAACTGCTAGCAAAACCTTAGGATTTTTTTCCAAAACAGGAAGCAAGTCTGTGAAAAGAGTTGGAGCCGGAGATTTATTTTCTTTTACCCAAATTGATGCAAGTATGGAACGTACCACGATAAAATATTTTTTCAAAGGTAAGTTCTCCTTTTCGAAGTGTTTTTTTATTAACGCATTACTCAAACCCAGATAATGGTAAATCGCTTTTCGCGGTTGAAAATATTTTTCTGAAAGCTGAACTAAACCTTCTTTAAACTCTGGGCAACCTCCATAAACTTTAGCAGATTGCAACCACTCAAATAAAACAATATTTGATTTAGAAAGCAGCAACAATGTCTTTTTTAAATCCCAAGCTTGGGTATCGATGTTGTCTTCTATTAGTATAATATTATCAGATTTTTCATCAACGGATAAGTACCAATCCGGAGAGTGGTTGTAAATTATTCGAATATCATAATCGCTATTAGGAGATGGAACGCCCCATGCTCTACTCCCTGATTCGCATGCGTAAAGAATGTTGATCTTATGTTTGTCTTTCAGCTTGTCTAAGTATGTTTCTATCTGTGTTGACATGGCTCGTTGTTTTCAATGGTGTAAGTTTCTAAATTGTAGTTTGTAGGTCGACTTGTATGCCAAGTAATAGGGAAGTAAACTTTAGTTGAAAGCGGTTTTTATATTTCAGCAAAAACTGACCCAAGAGCCTCATTTGCAAGGGTTTTTACCAAAAAAATGATACCTTTCGACTTAAAATACCAGAAAAGGGGTATGGGTTTTTGTAAAACAAAACAAAAAAATGAACAACAAAAATTTAGAAGAACTTTGTAAGCAATCTTGTGAAGTGGTACTCCATGCCGCAGATTTTATTCAAGAAGAATTGGGTAAGGTGGAAGTGAAAGATATCGATGTAAAAAGTGTCAATAGCCTTGTCAGTTATGTCGACAAAGAATCAGAGAAAAAACTAGTTGCTGGCTTATCAGATTTATTACCAGAGGCGGTCTTCATCACAGAAGAAGAAACGATAGAAGCATTAGAAGGTGATTACAGATGGATTATTGATCCGCTAGATGGTACAACTAACTTTTTGCACCAGCTTCCATTCTTTGCGATAAGCGTTGCTTTACAATATAAGGAACAAACGGTTCTAGGCATTGTCTGTGAAGTCAATAGAAAAGATTTATTCTATGCTTGGAAAGGAGGAGGTAGTTGGTTAAATGCTAAGCCGATCAAAGTAAGTACGAATACGGTTTTGCAAGACACGATGATCGCTACTGGTTTTCCATATTACGATTACCAACACGTTCCAGCTTATATGCAAACACTCGAATACTTTATGCGCAAGACAAGAGGCATTCGCCGTTTTGGAGCAGCAGCACTTGACTTAGCTTATGTTGCCTGTGGTCGATTTGATGCCTATTACGAATACAGTCTCAGTCCTTGGGATGTAGCAGCAGGAGCTTTACTAGTGGAAGAAGCCGGAGGAAAGGTGAGTGATTTCAAAGGCGGAGCAAATTACTTGTTCGGTAGAGAGATCATCGTTGGTTCATCTGCAATGTTTGACGAAATCTTTGCAACTGTGAATGGAGCATTCTATCCAAAAGAGAGCTAAGCTTAACCTTAAATAAGAATCTGGTAACCAAAATGGCTACTGAGATTGTAACTTTCACTGCAATTGATCTAAGCAAGTCCCCTATTCATCTAACAAAAACAAAAAAGCTTACCTTTAGCGATATTTTTGAATTCATGGACTTAAAAGAAAATATAAAAATCGCGATCCGTTCGGTGAAGAATAATTTGCTTAGAGCAATACTCACCATTATGATCATTGCAGCGGGAATCACTGCTTTGATAGGTATCCTAACGGCTATTGACGTCGCTATTTATTCTTTAAGTGATAACTTTTCTTCTTTAGGTGCCAATTCTTTTGTTCTTTATCCAAAAGGTGATGGCGCAAAAGGTAATAGAAAAGGCCGTCGTGCCAAGCGTGGAGAACCAATATCCTTTGATCAAGCGATGGATTTCAAAGAGCGTTTTGAATTCCCTGCAGACGTTTCCATCAATATGTTTGGTACCAGCCTAGCCACCATCAAACACGGTCAGGAAAAAACAAATCCTAATGTACAAGTCCGAGGTATTGATGAGTTATATCTTTCGATGAATGGATTGGAGTTGACGGAAGGGCGTAACTTCTCTTCTCATGAAATATCAAACGGAAGCCACAGAGCGATCATCGGTATGGATATCGTCAAGTCACTTTTTGATGAAAAGGCAGAAGAAGCAATGAACCAGACGATTTCTATTGGTAATATTAAATACAAAGTAATCGGTGTTTTGAAATCAAGAGGTTCAAGTATGAATGCGAGTCAAGACAAAGTTGTTTATACGCCTTTACTAAATGCAAAAAGATATTACGGCTCATCCAATACCAATTATAGTATTGCTGTCGCTGCTCAAAAAACAGAAGATATTGAAGATGCAGAATCAAATACGATTGGTTTATTTAGAAATGTTCGAGGATTGCGTTTATCACAGGAAAATGATTTCGCCATATTCAAAAGTGATGGTTTGATTGATTTTATAAAAGAGAATACATCTAAACTCAGATTAGCTGCAGTGGCGATTGGTTTGATGACATTGCTTGGTGCTGCCATTGGTTTGATGAATATTATGTTGGTATCGGTAACCGAACGAACTCGCGAAATCGGCATCTGCAAAGCCATAGGTGCAACTAAAAACAATGTACTCATTCAGTTTCTGACAGAAGCAGTAGTGATTTGTCAAATAGGAGGAATCGTTGGAATTCTATTAGGGATTCTTATGGGAAATGGAGTGACACTCGTCATGGGTGGAAGTTTCATCATTCCATGGAAATGGGTTTTTCTTGGTGTCGCCACCTGTATGATAGTAGGAGTTGTATCTGGGCTGTATCCAGCATTAAAAGCATCGCGACTTGACCCAATAGAGTCATTGCGCTACGAATAGTAACTATAATGAATCGCGAGTTTTTACTAAACATACTTTTCCTGATTTCTATAAATCTGTTGATCAAGCCGTTCTACATTTTTGGAATAGATCGTGTTATTCATAATCAGGTTGGGGATGAAAATTATGGACTCTATTTTACACTTTTCAATTTTACTTTCCTTCTTCAAGTCATCAACGATTTCGGAATTCAAGTTTACAACAGTCGAAAGATTTCTCAGAATCGCGAACTGCTCAAGACTTATTTTTCAGGTATAATGATGTTGAAATTACTACTGGCAAGTTGTTATATACTTGCTGTGTTTGTAATAGGTTACTTTAATTATGATGACCCTTCTTATTATCCGTTTTTGTTGTGGATTGGTTTGATACAAATTCTAAACTCTTTACTCTTATATCTTCGTTCGAATATTGCAGGTTTGGGTTGGTACCGAACAGATAGCATTGTTTCCACATTGAGTAAGCTATTGATGATACTGGTTTGCGGAGTCCTATTGTACACGGCTCGTTTTCGCGAGGCTTTTGTAATCGAGTGGTTTATTTATGCTCAAATTGGAACACAGCTAATCACGGTGTTCATTGCAGGATGGCTTATACGAAAGAAAGTCTCTTGGAAAAAATGGCACTTTGACTTCCCTTTTATTTTACAGATTGCTAAGGAAAGTTATCCTTATGCCATGTCCTTTTTTCTAATGACGCTTTATACCAGAGTGGATGTGGTTATGCTAGAACGAATGTTAACAAACGGGATTACTGAAGCAGGAATTTATGCAAAAGCTTACCGACTTTTAGATGCCAGTAATATGATTGGTTTCTTGTTTGCAGGTTTGTTAATACCGATGTTCTCAAGAATGCTAAAAGAGTCAGAACCATTTAGAGACTTACTTCGATTTAGTTATCAGATCATTATGTCTGGAGCCTTAACTGTTTCTATTACAGTCTTTTTCTTTCGAGAAGAAATCATGAACTTACTATACAATGTATCTTCTTCTTATCAAGGATCAGTGCTAGGATATTTGATGCTAAGTTTTATTCCTGTTTGTACGATTTATATTTACAGTGCTTTATTAACAGCTAATGAAAGTCTGAAACAAATGAACCGACTTTTTGCCTTTGGAATACTTTTTAATATTACATTGAATTATTTTCTGATACCAAATTACCAAGCGGCAGGAGCAGCAATAGCAACGACGTTTACACAATCATTTATAGCATTTGGCCTCATTTTTTTATCTATAAAGACATTTAAACTCTCCTGGGATCCAACGTTGATTTTGAAAATAGGAGGTTTCGGATTAGGAGTTACTAGCCTTGCTTATGTAGCTACCTCCATAATTGACGCTGAGTGGACAGTTAAATTTTTGGCAACTATACTCCTTAGTATTTTACTAGCGTTACTTTTCCGACTTATCCACCCCAAATCATTGATTGATTTAGTTAAAACAAAAACGAACTAGATTAGTACCTTTGTTTTTTTGGTAAGAAGTCTAACAGCAAAGCAAGAATCCCTGAACCGAATTTGGAATATTATAAAAAATCGTGCAGCTAGTCGTAAGGTGTGTCAGATATTCTCCTGCCACTCGTTTCTAGAAGCGGACAAAAATGTCTACTTTTGCGCGAACAAACAGCTTTAAATGAGTAATAACTACAACCTCTTCGATGTGTTGAGATCGGTTCTGAAATGGAAAAAAAACATTATAGCCATCTCTTTTCTAGCAGCCCTAGGAACTGCCGTCTACTCCTTTTTCTTTATGGATAATTTCTATCAAGCAACAACTGAGTTCTATGCTGCTAGTCCTGATTTGGCGAAACCTGAGCCAGTAGGACTGAGCTCAAATAATAGAGACTTCTACGGACGAGATGAGGATATTGATCGTATTTTGAGTTTAGCAGAATCCAGCCATGTTACAAGTTACCTAATCGATAAATACAATTTGTACGAGCATTATGATATTGACACCAGTCATGTCAAAGCGCCATTCTTTGTAGCAAAAAAATTGGCAAAGCTATATCAGGTTACCCGTACGAAATATGGTGCCATTCGAATGTCACTGGAAGATAAGGAACGTACCTTATGCGCCACAATGGTTAATGATGCTAGAGACAAAGTTAATAGCATGGCACAAAGCTTACTTAAAGATGGGCAAAGAATACAAATCTCAAGGTTTGAAGATAACATCAAATCAAAAGAGAATGAAATAAGAATGCTTGGAGATAGTTTGCAAAGATTACGTTCAAAGTTCAATATATATAATACAAGTACAGCAAGTGAGGTGCTGCCAGAATTGTTCGCAAAGGCAAAATCTAAATTGATTAGATCAGAGACTAAATTAAGACTTCTAGCGGAGGCTAATGTACCAAGGGATACATTGATTTATCTAAAATCAGAAGTAGAAGGATTGAAAGATGAGGTAAGTGGTCTTAATAAATCACTTGAAACATTTAATAAAGGAATGTCGATTATTGAGGTATTAACGATACAACACCAAGAATCAAGGGGGCAAATTGCACTAGACAAAGAACGACTCAAACAATTGCAAGCGGTTTATAATTCTAACTTTAAGGCACTTTATGTAATAGAAGCAGGAGCTGCACCAGTAGTGAAATCTCGTCCAGGTCGTACTATTCTTGTTTTAGGTGTAGCTATTATTGCATTTGTTTTTAGCGTATTGGGCGCTCTATTACTAGAGGCCTATCGTGATATCAATTGGAAAGAAGTTTTAGATGCCAACTAAACAGCCATTTATTCCAGACAAACAAACAAAGAGCCTGCTCCAAATATTTGGAGGGATTATTTTGGCCAGTATATTTGCAGGGCTCGTCACTGAGGCTTATTTCCTGTTTGGAATACCTGCCCTTTTGTTGTTGGTTTATTTGACGGTTATTGATTTCAAAAAAGTCTTCTTTCTTTTAATTATAAGTATTCCAATCTCCATGGAAGTCTACTTGCCAAATGGACTTGGAACAGACCTCCCCATAGAGCCACTTATTGTTGGATTGATGTTGATTTACATCGTGTATCTAGTAGCTAATCCAACGAAGACGAACGGCAACTTTATTCGTCATCCAATTACACTTCTTTTAATTGCGCATTTTACTTGGACCATAATAGCAACCTTGTTTTCTGAAATGTTTGTGATTTCCATGAAATTTTCATTGGCAAAATTCTGGTACATTGTTGTGTTTTATTTCTTAGCTGGGCGAATGTTGAAAACCGAAAAAGACATTCGAATTTTTTTCTGGTGTATCCTCATTCCGATGCTGGTTACCGTGTTAAGCTTTTTTGTTCAGCACTATCAGTATGATTTTTCATTTGAAAAAGTAAATGGTGCAGTAGATCCTTTTTATAGAAATCACGTAAACTTTGCAGCAATACTAGCTGTCTTTTTTCCAGTGGTTTGGTTTGTGCGCCTCTGGTATCCAAAGGGAAGTAATATTCGAAGATTCTTGACAGTAGCTTTGGTTGTTTTGCTTTTAGCAATTAATTTTTCATTTACTCGAGCAGCCTATGTCGCGATCATTATTGCAGGAGCTGCATACTTTGTCGTTCAATGGCGTTTGATGAAACCGACATTAATTTTAAGCACAGTGGTTTTACTCGGCTTGGCCTATTTTTTATCACAGAACAATAAATACCTAGACTTTGCTCCTGACTTTGAAAAGGCGGTAACGCATACTCAGTTTGACAACCTACTAGAAGCAACCTATAAGATGGAAGACGTGTCAACGGTTGAACGTTTTTACCGTTGGATCGCAGGTGGATACATGGTAAGACACAATCCAATGACAGGTGTAGGACCGGGTAATTTTTATAGTTTTTATAAAGACTACACTGTCTCAAGTTACGTTACCTACGTAAGTGGGAATCCTGAAAAATCAGGTATTCATAATTACTTTCTAATGCTTTTAGTTGAGCAAGGTATATTCGGTCTATTGTTTTATGTCATACTGAGTTTTTATGTCTTGTTTAAAGGTGAAACAGTTTATCATCAAACGACCAATATCAAACACAAGCATATCTTAATGTTCTCAATGCTTTCGCTAATTGTAGTGCACGCACTATGCCTGATTAATGACTTGATTGAAACAGATAAAGTAGGTTCTTTTTTCTTTATGTTCATGGCGCTTATTGTCAATATTGATTTAGCCAACAAACAACAATTGCAAAAAGAAGCAACAACTGATTCATAACCTCTTGAGCTTGGAATAGAAAAAACTTTTTTTGTATAAAAATTGATGTAGAAGTTGCAGAAGATAAAGTGGAAGATGCGAAAACTTAACTCAAACAATTAGCTTACTAAGCAGGTCTTTCAATTCCCTCCACTCCATTACCCTATCGAAAGTGTAACTCAATCTATACGAGCTAGTAAAATAGAATCAGATAATGTTATCTTTGAAATGGTTCAAGAACTTCATAGTCATGCTTGGCGTTTTTTCAAAAAAAACTTTTTCAGAAAACCTAATAAGATGTACATACCTCGACTTCTTTTTTTCTTTTTAATTAGTAGCCAAATCATATTCGCCCAAAACGAATTTTTCGACGACTTTAACTACACCGATCCAAATGACACCATCATTGAGGATTTTGGTTGGATCGTCCTCGATGGACCTAACTATCCCGGCCAAAACGGTCCAGTGCCATACATAAAAGATAATGTAGAATTTATTGAAAATACGGCTGTTCCAAATGATCGAATATTGACCCTCTCTACACAAACCACAAATCAATTAGCGGATAGGAGTTTTTCAAGAGTTGAATACAGCGAGTATATTTTTCTAGAAGGAACTTATGCTGCTCGTGTTCATTTTGATAATGCATCAGCAGCATCTTCAGATGGAAATGTACAAACCTTTTACACCATCTTTAATGCACCCAGTGGTGACACAACACATGCTGAATGCGACTTTGAATACCTTGCATACAACATTTGGGGAGGTGGCAACTTTACAAACACCTTGTATGCTACGACTTGGGAATCTTACATTCTAAGTCCTTGGTTACCAACAAATGCGAGTACAGGTTCGCTAGAGGATTATTCTGATGATTGGAAAATTTTAATTTTCACTGTGATGGATGGCACCGTAACTTATTATGTGGATGGTGTACTCTTCGCTACGCATACCGTTGCTGATCAAGATGGTACTACCTCTGTTTATCCAGACAGCGATATGCAAATTTCCTTAGCCAATTGGATCTGGTCCAACAATGCATTGCCACTAGGACCATCTCCTAATCTTCGTACATCAACGATGGAAGTTGATTGGGTTTATCACCTAAAAGAAGGCGTTTTAAATCAAGAGGAAGTTTTGACGAAAGTCAATAACTTCAGAGCAGAAAA
>CALGLS010000353.1 GCA_937959375.1 uncultured Saprospiraceae bacterium | reverse complement strand
TTTGGAACGAGTGGACGTTTACTAAACTTTTGAAGTTTAGTAAACGTTGTACATACCATATTTTAGCTAAGAAGTTGTTTTAAAAGAGCCAGCGACAAAATAGCTGTGAATTATACCTTTATTAAAAATAATTCCTTTTTGTTCTTGCATCTTAATATCAAAGCACATACCTTTATCACATCGTAAAAACATAAACGATACATTAAATGAAATTATTCAACACATATTATTACTACTATTATTCGAATCCCGTCATGGAATTAGAGTAGTTTGGTATTAATATTGTTATACATATTAACATTCAAAAAACCCGGTTCCATTTGGAATCGGGTTTTTTGTTTTTCACAAAAGAATTTCTAACTATTTAATTGATAATCAAAGATTTAATTTAAAATTATAGACTCATGCGACAAGAATATGATAAGTACACGTCAGAAGATTTTGAGGTTTGGAAAATACTTTTCAACCGACAGATTGACAACCTAAAAGACAAAGCCTGTGAGGAATACCTAGAATGTCTCTCTGACTTAAAAGAAGTTTTGAATGCAGATCGCATTCCAAAATTTGAAGAATTAGACGCAGCATTGAAAGCGACTACAGGCTGGAGCATTGAAGTCGTTCCGGGTTTAATTCCTGAGCGAGACTTTTTCAATCTGTTAGCTCAACGACGTTTTTGTTCTTCCACTTGGTTACGTACAAAAGCACAATTGGATTACTTGGAAGAACCCGATATGTTCCATGACATTTTTGGCCACATCCCATTATTAATGGACGAAGAATACGCAGATTTCATGCAAGCCATTGGTGAGTTGGGTATGCGTCACACCAATTCTGATGAAGCTATTTTGCAACTCAAGCGTCTCTACTGGTTTACCATAGAGTTTGGTTTGCTTCGCCAAAAGGGTGATCTCAAAATCTATGGCGCAGGTATCATTTCTTCTTTCGGAGAGTCCAACCATATTTTTGAAAACAAAACCATCAACATTGATTCCTTTGACATGATCAGTGTTTTGAATCAAGCCTTCATCAATAGTGAAATTCAAACGCAGTATTTTGAAGTGGAATCTTTCCAGCAAATTTATAATAGTATGGAAAGCTTGGTGGGTAGTTTGGTGGAAGCGGAGAAGAAGGAAGCGGAGGCAAAGCGTGGGGTTAGGGCTTCGCGGTAATTGGAGAGACCGAAGTCCGAAGACGGAAGTCCGAAGTTTCCTTCTATCGTAAAATACGTTAGTGGGAAACTTCGGTCTTCGGAATTCCGTCTTCTAACTTCCAATCTTTTTCCCTATTTTAGCCTTATGAAACGACAGCTCCTACTTCTAGCGCTAATCCTATCCTCCACCCTCTCCTACGCACAAACAAAAATAGCCTGCGTAGGCAACAGCATTACCAATGGCACCAACACCATGTACGGTAATATGGAACAATATCCCAACATCCTCGATAGCCTAATGGGAGACGACTGGGACGTCAAAAACTTTGGACACAGCGGAGCCACACTTCTAAAAAAAGGAAACTACCCATATTGGGAACGCCCAGAATACCAAGCAGCACTCAACTTCCAACCCAACATCGTGATCATCAAGTTGGGCACCAACGACTCCAAACCATTCAACTGGGAAGTTTACAAAAGTGAATTCGCACTCGACTATATTGACTTAATTCAAAAATTTCAAAACTTGGCCTCGAAGCCAAAAATATATTTAGCACTTCCAGTACCTGTTCTAAAAAATCCATTTCAAATTAGAGGTGATGTAACCAACACGGAGATCCATTCGTTAATCCTAAAGATCGGACGTATTTGTAAAGTCGATATTATTGACTTCTTCAAAGTCCTTGACGGAAAAGATGAATTGCTTCCTGATGGTGTGCATCCTAATACGGAAGGGAAAATGTTGATGGCACAGGAAGTGGCGCGTGTATTGAATAAATGAGTTGGAAGTTGGAGGTGGGAGGTTAGAAGTTTCCCGTAGTCGCGTCGCTCCGCGATTGAGTGAAACTTCCAATCTCCCACTCCCCACTTCCAACCTTTTTCCAAAGAAAAAAAAAAAAACAACCATGAGTACAACAATAAGAAACACAGAACCCCAAACCCTTTGGAACCATTTCGCAGACTTAAACGCCGTTCCAAGGCCTTCTAAAAAAGAAGAACGAGTCATACAGTTTATGGTCGATTTTGGCGAAAGCCTCGGACTCCCAACTGTAGTAGATGAAGTAGGAAATGTCATCATCAAAAAGCCAGCGACTCCGGGAATGGAAGATCGACAAACCATTGTCATGCAAAGTCACCTCGACATGGTGCACCAAAAAAATGCAGATACCGATTTCGATTTTGACAAACAAGGAATTGAGATGTTTATTGAAGGAGATTGGATCAAAGCGCGGGGAACGACACTTGGTGCCGACAATGGTATTGGCGTGGCTTCTATCATGACCATTCTTTCCTCAACCGACATTCCACATCCTCCCGTAGAAGCATTGTTTACTATTGATGAAGAAACGGGAATGACTGGGGCAATGGGTTTGAAAGGCGGTTTGCTTGACGCAACGATTATGCTAAACCTAGATACAGAAGACGACGATGAACTGACCATTGGCTGCGCAGGTGGTGTGGATGTGACAGGCACTGGTGTTTACGGTCAAGTTGATACACCTGAAAACATGCAAGGTTTTACACTTTCTGTTAAAGGATTAACGGGAGGTCACTCCGGCATGGACATTCACAAAGGACGTGGCAATGCCAACAAGTTGATGAACCGAATTTTGTATCAAGCAGCGAATACATTTGGTTTACGAATTGCTGCTATTGATGGTGGTTCTTTACGAAATGCCATTCCAAGAGAATCCTTTGCAACCGTGGCTGTACCAAATGAAAAAGTCGATGGCTTCAAAAAATTCATAGCAGAGCAGACAACGATTTTGACAAGCGAACATGCCACAACAGATGGCGACATGCAAATCCTATGCAACGAAGTTGATGCGCCAACACATTTAGCTGCAGCTGACTTTCAAACCAAATTATTACGAGCGGTATATGCTTGTCCAAATGGAATTTATCGAATGAGTCCTGATATTGAAGATTTAGTTCAAACCTCAAATAATGTTGCAAGAATCTTAGTCAAAGATGGTACTTATTCCTTGCAATGTTTGACACGAAGTTCAGTCGATAGCGAAAAAATGGACATGGCAAATTCCATCAAAAGCGCCTTTGAGTTACTCGGAGCAGATGTTTCGTTTTCTGGTGATTACCCAGGTTGGACACCGAAGCCAGGAGCTGATATTGTGAAAGTCATGAATGATTTATATTCCGAAATGTTTGATGGCAAGGCCAATGTAAATGCTTGTCATGCAGGTTTGGAATGTGGTATCCTTGGTACTAATTATCCGGCTATGGAAATGATTTCTTTTGGTCCGAATATTCGCGGGGCACATTCGCCTGATGAGAAGGTGCAGATTAGTTCTGTTCAGAAATATTGGAAGTTCTTATTAGAGACGCTTAAACGAATTCCTTTGAAAGCGTAGCGGTAGATACAGTTGCACTGTATTTAAGATTAGACGCGGATTTAAACGGGTTGAGCAGATGAGGGACGAATTTTTTCTACGATCGTAAAAAAATCTGTCCTGTATCCGTACGAATCTGTTCCAATCCGCGTCTTATCTACCTCCCATCCCTATTAAAGCGCAAAAAAAACCTTAAATCCCCCTTTCATACAAGATTAAGGGTACAAAATAATTGCCATAGCAGGCCCAAGACCTTATATTTGCAGCCGAACTAAAAAAATTACTCAATAATGGGAAGAGCATTTGAATTTAGAAAAGCCCGAAAATTTAAGCGTTGGGCAAAAATGGCTAAGACCTTTAGCCGAATTGGTAAAGACATCGTAATTGCGATAAAAGCTGGTGGACCTGATCCCGATACCAACTCAGCCCTACGTGCCTGCATCCAGAATGCACGTGCCGCCAATATGCCAAAAGAGAATATTGAGCGTGCTATCAAAAAAGCAACGGACAAAGATACCTCAGACTATAAGCAAATTCTTTTTGAAGGCTATGCACCTCATGGTGTTGCTATCCTAATCGAAACTGCTACAGACAACAACAATCGTACGGTTGCCAATATCAGATCTTACTTCAACAAATGTAATGGTAGCATGGGAACCAGTGGTTCTGTATCCTTTATGTTTGACAACAACTGCCAGTTTAAGATTAAGAAAGGTGAGTTGGATATTGAAGAATTAGAATTAGAGCTTATAGATTATGGGGCGGAAGAAGTCTTTATCGAAGCGGCTGAAGAAGGGGTGGAAGATAGCGAGGAGACGATTATGATTTTTGGGCCGTTCGAATCTTTTGGTTCTTTGCAAAAAGCATTGGAAGAAAAAGGCTTCGAAATCATTTCTTCTGGTTTTGAACGTACACCAAATGTTACAAAAGCAATCACTGACGATCAACAACAGGCTGACATTGACAAGTTGCTAGAAAAGATTGAAGATGATGATGATGTGCAGAATGTTTTTCATAATATGGTGTAAGAATTAGAATTAGAATGTGAGTTAGAATTAGAATGTCCCTCTATCGCGTTAATTTACGTTAGAGGGACATTCTAATTCACATTCTAATTCTAATTCTAATTCTAATTCTAATTCTAATTCGCTCTCTAATTCCTTATCAGCTTCTTAACCACACTCCTATCTCCCACGACCAGTTGCACATAGTACGTTCCGGCAGCTAAACTTCCAAGCGAGTAATTAACAATTTGCTCACCAACAGATCGTGTTTCTTTAGAAAGAAGACGCTTAATCACTTTCCCAGATTGGTTATAAATACGGATACTAACTTCCGATTCTACTTCCAAGTCGAATTTAATATTTAGTTCTTCGCTAGTTGGATTTGGATAAACCGTGAAGTCAACTTTTGTAGTTGAAATACTTAGGTCTAATTTAGGATCAATCGTCGGTTTATTTTTATCTTTTTTTATGGGCGTCACAATAATTTTTCCTTGATCTACTTTTTTGTAATGAATGGCACCAATGGCATCAATATCTGCTCCATCCGTAATACTATTAACACAGTGTGTACCACGATCACGCAACAAAACATAATGAAATAATTTGCCTTCCGTATCAGGATGCTTGATATCAATCGCAGCTTTTCCTCCTTCAATTGTACCTAGTCGAACCCACTGCTTACCATCTGTCGAAATAGAAATAGTAGTTGATTCAAAGACTGCCCCACTTTCGAATATGACAAGATCAGCTCCCGGGCCATCATAAAAACCAACGCTGTTAAAAACTGCCTTAACAGAACCACGACATCCTAGTGACATCATTCTTCGGTTAGGCCACTTTGTCCCTTCTACTTCATTAGGTGGGCCAACCAAATTTTGTGGATCACTTTGAAAATGACGTAATCTTCGATTTGAAGAAGCTTCTTCTACAAAGACCATTTCATTCGTTTCCAATTCTATTTTAGCTCCAGATTTATCCGTAAAGATTTGACTACTTTGAGCAGATATACTGGCTGTTGCCAAAAAGAGTAGACAGGTAAAAAGGTAAATTTTTTGTTTCATGTTTATATTTTTAGAATGAGTAAATAGAAATTATGGTGGGGCGCCATAAATAGTCAACAACTTATCTCGCAATAAATTACTTAATCGCTATTCTTTAACCTTTCAGATGAGATTTCGGGTAAAATGGTTGTGTGGGGAATATACAGGTAGGCAGAAAATTAGACTACAAGCAAACAAAGTAGATGGCTAAGTTTTTTCCCAAAAGGGAAAAAATTTCCTTTCTTGTGATAAATCTAACTTAAAGAAATGAAAGCACGCAATATAATCGCCCTAATTCTTATCATTATTTCTCTGATTTGTCTTTATCCTGGGCTGACTCAGCCGATTCTTAGCATTAAGGTTGGAGCCAAATTACCTTTAGTGGGAAACATAACTTTACATGAAAGTATACAGAGTATTCTCGATACAATAAAGACTTTACACCAAAACAATAATACACTGGTCGCCTTTCTGATCCTATTCTTTAGTGTCATCGTTCCAGTTATCAAAGCCATCTTACTATTGGTCGTTTTGTTTTTCAAAAATTTAAAACAACGAATGAGTATACATAAGTTTGTCTATATCATTGGAAAATGGTCGATGGCAGATGTATTCGTAGTTGGTGTTTTTCTGGCTTTTCTCGCTACTAAATCGAACGAAAGTATTGAGGCACACATTCATTCTGGCTTTTATTATTTCTTAGCTTACTGCCTCATTTCTTTGTTGGCCATTCAGATTATGCAAGTGGAGGAATCTAAATAAGTTGCTCTTCCTGAAGAAACGATGGAATTGACCTACGACCAGCAAAGAGTTTCGAATTTTAACGCTACCTGCCTTGAACTACCATATACTACATCAAGTTGAAGCGAGCAAATGAAGGTGCCGCACCTATATTAGCGTCACGATTTATCTATACACGATAGCTGGCTGACGTCCAATCACTATCCCATCCCCGTCAAAGGGCAACCACATTCCACGAATTTTCGCTACCTCTTTTTCCATGACACAAGCATGACAAAAAGAACTACCTAGGAAACCCAATTCTCAATACTTTTGCGACTTCATTTATCCGCTAAAATAAAAACAAATGAATTGCCATCTTAAAGTATTATTCTTTTTAGCCTTTGCGCTAAGTCCCTTTATAAGTATCAGCCAAACAGACAGTACAGCATTATTAATCGATCAAGTTATTGTAGCCGAGAACCGATTGCAAATTCCTGTCGCTGAATCCTCTCGTACCATCAATATCATAAGTAAAGAACAAATCGCAGCAAGCCCTGCCAACACTATTGCAGAAGTACTTCAATATCAGGCAGGTATTGATATGCGTCAGCGAGGACCACATGGTGTACAAGCCGATCTTTCATTGAGAGGTGGCACTTTTGATCAGGTACTCATTTTGATAAACGGTGTAAAAATGGCTGATCCTCAAACAGGTCACCACAATCTAAATCTTCCAATCGATTTGGAAAACATTGAGCGTATCGAAATTTTAAAAGGCCCTGCCGCTCGCGTTTATGGCCAAAATGCATTTGCTGGAGCAATCAATATCATTACAAAAGCTTCTGACGAAAAGTTTGCAAGCCTCAGTCTCCGCGCTGGTCAGCATAAACTTGGTGGTATACAAGCCACACTTTCTTTACCTGCCAAAAACTACAAACAGTATCTTTCTTATTCTAGAAATTTTTCTGATGGGTATCGAGAGAATACAGACTATAAAATTTCCAATTATTTTTATCAATCTAACTGGAGTGACGATGTACAAAGCATCGACTTCATGGCTTCTCACACGGATCGTGCTTTTGGTGCCAACCGATTTTATGGCGACACTACTGCCTTTTTTGCCAATCAATATGAAGAGGTAAAAACATCGCTAGTTGCCCTTGGTTACAAAAGGGCGTTTGGAAATTTCATCATCAAACCTAGAGTGAGCTGGAGACGCAATAATGACGACTATCTTTTGGTACGTAATGATCCAGAATTCTATCACAATATTCACACGTCTAATGTATTAAGTTTTGAATTGCATTCAGAATTAAATACTCGTATCGGTCAAACAGGCTTCGGCATTGAGTTAAACCAAATGGATTTAGAATCCAACAACCTTGGAAAGCGCGAAAGAAAAACCGCTACCCTATTTTTAGAACACCGTTTCAAATTATTGAAAGGCCAACTTGATCTTAGCCCAGGAGTGTCTGCAAGCAATTATTCTGACTTTGGAAATGTTGTTTTTCCTGGTTTGGATGTAGGGTATAGAATTTCTTCAAAATTAAAAGCGTTTGCAAATGTCGGTTACACTTGGAGAATTCCAACCTTCACTGATTTGTATTATGAAGACTCTCGAAACATAGGTAACGAAGACTTAGAACCTGAATCGGCACTCTCCTACGAAGCTGGCATCAAATACAACGATACTTGGATTGAAGCACAGGCGAGTTGGTTTTTACGCGACGGTTCAGATTTGATTGACTGGACTAGAGATAGCATGCACCACCAGTGGCAACCACAAAACTTTGCCTCGTTGAACATGCAAGGTTTTGATCTCAGTACTAATTTTAATCTAAAAAGATTACTCGGTAAATCTACTTGG
>CALGLS010000352.1 GCA_937959375.1 uncultured Saprospiraceae bacterium | reverse complement strand
GATCGGAATAGACGTTAGATTCATTGTACCACAGGCAGTGGGCGGATTACTCGCCGAAATATTTGGTTGTGTAGAAACACTTACGCTTACACAAACTTCTGAACCAGCTGCACATTCATTTGAAGGAGTTACACAAACGGTTCCTCCAGTGGTTCCCCAATCTACAATTACACTATCTAGATTACTAGCACCATCAATTGTAGCACCACCAGTAACGGTCCATATATAATTAGCCGCATTTGCACTCATGCAAGTATAGACATTACCTGCTGTGTTTTCACAAACTGTTGTCACTCCATCAATAGAAGCAGCACCTGGAGGTGAATTAAATACGGTTACCAAAACCGTATCAACATAAGAACCAGATGGCCAGGTAACTGTTACTTCATATTCTGTATCAACTGTAGGCGTTGCAATTGGATTCCAAATCATTGGATCACTCAAAGTTGCCGTTGGTGTCCAAGCATATGTATATGGCCCTACACCGTAAACATTTGCAAAAAGCTGTGTATTTTCTCCAACACAGATTACCGCATCACTTGCAGTAACTGAGGTGGTTTCAATACCACTTATTACAGAAATGGTGTAATCACAAACATCTCCATTCCAACCATCAATCATCAGATAATAAGTTTCACCTGGTGTAAGATTAGAAGCAGACAAGGTTCCAGTAGATTCATTACCAGGGTTCCAACAATTTGATACAAAACCAAAGTTAGTACAGTCTGAGGTTTCCAATATCTGAGCTTGGATACCCATACCTGAAACGCAGTTAAACGAAGTTAATTCTATTTCTATTTCAGTATCATTTGCGACAAAGGCAATCCATGAATTGTTTTCTACAAAGGCACAAAAACCAGGAACCTCGTCAGGGTCATCGGTGTAACCTCCAGTATTTCCGCAATAACCATTTAGCTCATCGGTTAGCAATAATGCATCACAACAAGTATTTCCGGTAATTGGATTTGAGCCACAACCAACCACTGCCGTCGGAACTGCAGGAGTAACCGCATAAGCGCAGATGTCAAAATCTCCTGGAGCATCATTTCCTTCTTCCCATACACGCACCCAAAAGGTTTGGAAAGCACCTGAGAAATTACAACCATCATCAATGGTTAAAGTTGGCATATTTCCAGATCCAGAATTATCATCACAAGCAACCAAGGTAAGGCTACTGCAATCTGTTCCAGAGTAAACGGCCATTGCTCCGTCTGTCATACTTCCGGCAGTCATCTCCATTATTACATGGTAACCATTATTAGGCATTGTGACTTGAAACCAGACATCACCACCAACATAATTACCACAACCGGGCGCCGAAGGGCCAGTAGTGGAAGTCGCTAAATTAGTAGTAAAGTTGGCAGAAGAGCAACTTGTAAAAACTCCAAGATCGATCGCATTACATGGATCATCATTGGAGGGTTGTGCATAGCTCATGGGAGTGTATACGAACATACAGACCATAAGCAAACATGGATAGAGTAATTTTAAGACACTCATTTTTAATAGTTTGGTATTAAAATAATTTACTAATGCAAAAGTGGTATTAGCTTTTGCAAACAAAATGTTATGTATTATCATGGCGACTGTAACTAGTAAAAAAACTAGTGTAGTCTTAGGTATGTTTTTTCACTTGGCGTAAAGCCAAATAAAAGGCTCAATCGGAGTTAACAAAGTAAGTATAGACTTACATAGAATAATCTAACAATAGGGGGAATTCTTTATTCGAGGGGGGTGAATATTGTTGTATCAGTTCACAGAGGATAAAGCAAAAGGTTTGCCACTTTGAGTAATCAGAAAAGGAATAATTTCTTTAATTTGGAAGGTATTGACTATCAGCCAACAACAGAATGATTAGAATTGTAATATCAAAAGTTAAAATGAAAACTTTCAGACTTTGTAAAGAATCATACATTGGAGTAATTTCAAGATAGGTTCTATTTAAGCAAGGTTACATCTCCTTTATATATCTCAACCCTACCATCAGTAAATATTACCTCGGCATAATAAACAAAAACCGCGGGATTCATTAGCTCACCATTGAGGCTACCATCCCAAGCAAAACTAGGATCATTGGGCAGAAAATCATTTGCTCGAAAAACGACTTCTCCGAAGCGATCAAAAATTTGGAAGGTATTAATTCTCTCCACTCCCAAACCTGCATTAATCATAAATTTATCATTGCGACCATCACCATTGGGTGAGAATGCATTAGGAATATAAACTAGTCGCTTTTTTAAAACTTCTATAATTACTTCGTCTCTTGCGACACAGCCATTCTCATCATAAACAGTAATTGCAAACTGCATCGTTTCAAGTGGCGTAACAAACTGCGCTAGGCAAGTATCACAATTAAGAAAAGCCGCAGCTTCCCAAACAAAAGTATCTAGTTCTTGGAAATCAAGATTAAGCTGCGCTTCAATCTCAGCACTATCACCTAACTGAATGGTTTGATCCTCTCCCAAAGTCACCGCTAACGGTTGTGGCCCATACAAAGTCAATAAGGTATCAAAAGTACAACCTTCAGCATCTTGGATTTCAAGTTGATACGTCCCGATCGTCAAATTAGAGTAAGTATAAAACGAGTTGAATTCACCACCATTAAAGGCATATTCATAAGGCGCTGTTCCTCCTAAAATAGAATCGACAATGATCAGTCCATCATTCTCATCATAGCAAGTCGGTTCTATAAATTCAAGCAGACTTCCTAAGATATTTGCTGAATTATTAAAAATCACAACATCGTCTGTTTGTGTACAACCATTTTCTGTATTCGTAATCAGCAGTGAATAAATTCCACTTTGATCAATAACAGGTGTCTGAGATTCGGCTCCTGAAACTATATTTCCATTCGTAGTTGTCCATAAGTAATTATATGAATTACCGCTTGACGAATTCGTTGCATCAATTATAATCTCAGTTTCTTCACATGAGATAGAATCAGTTGGTTCAATCACTACAATTGGCACTACAAGGTCTTGGTCAATAACAATTTCGCTGGTATCTAAACATCCGTTTATTGTATTCTCTACGATTAATTCATATGCGCCCCCTGTCAAAACTTCCACTTGCGGGTCCGTTGCAAATTCCACTCCCCCATCCAACCACTGATATAGCAAATTCGCTTGAGGCATTGAACTATCACCTGACAACAAAATTGAAGTATTAATACAGTCTAAAGATTGTCCATCAAGATTTACAATAACAGAGATAGGAGCTTCTGTATTTTCTTGTACTGTAATGGTTTCGATATTTGTACATCCATTGGGCGCTGTAATCTCTAGTTGATACTCTCCTGATTCCTCAGCAAAGGGATTTGCCAATTCCGACACAAAGCCTCCTTGTCCAGTCCAACTATATGTCAAATCAGCAACTGAGCTAGTAGCCACTAACTGAATACTATCTACAATACAGGTCAACACCTCTGCCGTTAATGTCAAATCAGGACTCAAGGTATCTTGCAATACTTCAATTGAATCAATTCTCGTACAAGATCCCCCTGTTGAAACGATCAAAGTATATATTCCAGGAAGTCCAACAATTGGATCTTCACTTGTTGATACAAATCCATCTGGCCCCGACCATGAGTAATTAAGACTCGTATTACTACTTTCAGATTGCAGTTGTACGCTATCTACAGCACAGCTTAAGGTATCTGTTGTTAATTGTAAATCTGGAAGGTTGGAATCTGACTCCACAGTTATATTCCCTGTAGCTGTACATCCATT